>DAIOWK010000224.1:0-6183 GCA_036758525.1 Myxococcota bacterium | reverse complement strand
TGGGCGAACTTCGTCGCAACGGCGCTTCAGACCTTCGGCCGCATCGATGTTCTGGTGAACAACGCCGGCATTCTTCACGTGGCGCCCATCGCCGAGATTAAGCTCGAGAACTACATGCGGGTGATCCACGTCAATCAGGTCGGGTGTCTGCTTGGCATGAAGTCGGTGATCCCGCACATGGCCAAGGTGGGCGGCGGCTCGATCATCAACATCTCTTCGATCTCTGGGATCGAAGGGGCGATCGGTCTGGTCTCCTACGTGTCGAGCAAGTTTGCGATTCGCGGGATGACCAAAACGGCAGCACTCGAGCTCGGCCGCCTCGGGATTCGCGTGAATTCGATCTGCCCGGGCGGGATCGACACGCCCATGGGCAGAGGGGACAGCGAGGGATTCGAGAACATCGACAGCAGTGCGTGGTATCGCGCGCTGCCCCTCCAGCGCATCGGGAAGCCAGAGGAAGTGGCGAAGCTCGCGCTCTACCTCGCTTCCTCGGATTCCGCCTATTGCACAGGAGCGGAGTTCGTGATCGACGGCGGCGCCCTGGCCGGTGAGCGCTTCGCCTGAGTTCTGGATCCCTTCCCGGCGCGCTCGAGGCGATCGAGACCTGCCTAGCGATGCGCTATCTGCGGGCGGACCCCGTGCCCGAGGAGCTGATCCTTCGCGTTGTGCGCGCGGCGACCTGTGCCTCAAGCCCCGGCAATTGCCAGGGATGGGATTTCGTCGTGGTTCGCGAGACCCCACAGCGCGAGCGGATCGCCGAAGCCATTCGCAGTGCGGTCCTGCCCATCATGCCGCCGGTGCCCGAGGGGGGTGACCCCGTCCGGCGCCGCATGCTTGCGGGAGCGCACCATCTCCTCGATCACCTCTCCGAGGTACCGGTGTGGATCTTCGTGTGCGGGGCTCCCGTTTACCCGCCGAACGCTCCCTCCGCCGACTGGATCCCGGCGACCCTTTATCCCGCAGCCCAGAACTTGATTGTCGCGGCGCGGGCGTTGGGACTCGGCAGCGTGTTTACCGCGTACCACGCGCTTGCGGAGAAGAAGATCCGCGAGCTTCTCGGGCTGCCTGCGTCGGCGCGGATCGCAGTCACGATCCCCATGGGTTGGCCGGCGCGACCGTTTTCTCCGGTGAAGCGTAGACCCGTGACCGAGGTGCTGCACTGGGAGCGCTGGTAGGGAGCGCTTCTTCCGCCCTCTGCTTTCCTCAGGTCAGCGACCGACGAAACCCTTGGCGCGTCCCTGGGACGGCACCATCTCTATCAGACGCTTGCCTTCTCGGGACTCAGGCCTGGGCTACAGAGCGCCAGAACTCCTTGCGCTCAAGCTCGATCGCCTGCGCGGCCTGAGCCGCGAAGGCGCGGAATTCAGGATCGCTGCGGATCCGCAGCGTCGCATCCTCGTACGCCTGCATGCTCGCTGCGGACCAAAGGTGGATGATCTCGCTCTCCGCGAAGTTCTCGAACACCCCTTCGCTGCGCACCCCGTGCTTCTCGAAGAACGTGATCAGTTTCGGTGCGTTTGCCATTACAGAACCGCGGTTCTTCGGCGCTACCAGAAGCCGGGTGACGATACGGATCACGGCGTTCCCCCTTGCGGTGTGAAACTCAACCGCCAACGCGACCGGGCGCACGAAAGGATGGCACGCGGAGCCGGCGCCGTCTCGCGGAAAGAGCGGTGGGCCCGTGCCTACCCGGCACGCCCCCGCGTCGCGTGCGCTTCGAGCGAAACGATCGATCCGTGCCGGGATCGGCTCGATCCTCGGCTGGGCGGCGATCAGATCTTGATGAAGATCCCGCGCAGCCACAGCAGGGCCGCGACCCCTGTCCACACCGCCAGGAACGCCAGTGCGTAGATCAGGGAGCCAAGTGTAGGCTCACCCGCGAAGTCCGCGATCCAGCGATTGATCAGCTGCTTTAAGACGAGTTCACCCTCCGGGCCTGCAACGAAAGCGATCATGAGGGTGTTCGCGAGCGTTGATCCGACGTACAACACGATCGCATTGGAGCCCAGCATCTCGAAGGGCAGAGCCCAGCGTCTCCATCCCAGCACGTCCACCACGCCGTGCAGCAGGGCAAGGCACACCATTCCGAGACCCGCCGTCACGAGAACAAAACTTCCGCTCCAAAGACTCTTGTTGATCGGGTCAATCGGATCGAGCGCGACGGCGGCAATCACGCATAAGAGGCCCGCGATCAGAAGACCAGCGATCACGCGGCCCGCCTCTCGGCTTTCGCGCAGCCAGGTTCCACAAAGAACACCGATCAGCGCCGTCGCGATCGTGGGCAGTGCGGAGAGCAGGCCCTCGGGATCAAAGTTCGGAGTCAGAAGGTGCCCGGGCAACACAAGCCGATCCACGTAGCCGACGAGATTGCCTTCGGGTGTACGCAGGCCCGGACCGAATCCAGGCACAGGAACAAAGGAGAGCAGCGCCTCGTACCCCAACACGAGCAACGCAGCGACGCCCGCGCGTCCGACGCTGTTCCGAACCAGGAGCAGCACCGCCGCCGCGCAGGCATAGGCAATGGCGATGCGCTGGAGCACCCCGGGAACACGGATCGTTGCAAGGTCTATGCTCGGGAAGGTGTTGCACAAAAGCCCCAGGGCAAAGAGGATGAGCGTGCGGCGCACGATCTTCGGCACGAGCTGCGATCGGGTGGCGCCGAGCTCAAGGGCTCGGCTCAGTGCGAGCGCGAGTGAAACGCCCATCACGAACACAAAGAACGGGAAGACGACGTCGGCCAAGTGGAGGCCGTCCCATGCAGCGTGGTCGAGCGGGACGTAAACGTGCTCGAAATCACCGGCCGTATTCACGAGAATCATTCCAGCGATGGTGATTCCCCGCATGATGTCGACCGAGGACACGCGTGCGATGGGTCTGGAGCTACTCGTCTGCAGCATCGTCCCCACTACCTGTGAAGTCTCCGATCCAGCCGGCTTGCCGGAGAGAGGCGAACGTTTCCATCGCGCGCACGATCGTCACGATGCAGGGGGAGAGCCATCCGAGCTCTGGCATGTGGTAGAGGAATGCGTGGCACGAGCTCAGACGGGCTCTCCTCGAGGCACTGCGCCTCCGGGTACCGCCGGCGCCGTGCCGAGCGCCCGCGGCGAAAGGCCGGCAAGAGCCTGCCGAGTGTCCGGTGAGGACGCGATTTCGTCGATCCGCCGCTGCATGCGCCGCGACCAACTCGGGTATTGCTCGACCGGCACACCAGGAAGATTGACAGGTTCTGTCTCACCGGCCAGATCGTCGAGGGACACACCCAGCAGTGGCGCCGGGGTTCGACATAAAAATGCGTTTACCGCAGCACAACGCTCCGTGGGCCCCGCCTGGGCTGGGTCGCCGTCCAGGCAACCCTCCTCCACTAGGCGCTCAAGAAGTGCCGCACGCTCGGTATCCCGCCGCGCGCGCGCGGCTGCCAGCTCCTCGTCGCTCGGGATCTGACCCACCGCGCGGCGCAACACGAGATCGCGGTCGCTCCAGTAACCTGCCAATGGGGGAAGGTCGTGCGTGTTTGTGGTCACCAAAGCGCGGGAGGAGTAGGCCTTCGACGGATGGAACCCGCTCCACTCGTCGCGTTCGAAGTAGAGAACGCGGGACGAGAGAATCCCCCAGGACGCCAGCGCCCCGGGCACGTCCTGGGACACCGTGCCGAGATCCTCTCCCACCACGAGCGCACGATTTCGGCGGCTTTCGAGGGCGAGAATCCCAAGGAGATCATCCGCCGGATAACGCACATACGCACCTTCGGAACCGGGCCGACCGCGGGCGATCCAGAACAACCGGAACAGGCCCATCACGTGATCGATGCGCAAAGCCCCGCCGTGCGCAAACGCCGCGCGCAAGAGCAAGATCCAGTAGCGGTAGCCGTCGGCGCGCAGCCGGGTTGGGTCGAGCGGCGGGAGGCCCCAGTCTTGCCCCGTGCTCGAGTAGTCGTCCGGCGGAGCGCCGATGGTCGCCCCCCGCACGAAGAGTCCAGGGAAGGACCACGCATCGCCGGAGTCCGGTGCCGAGCCGATTGCGAGATCCTCATACACGCCGATCGGAAGGCTCGCGGCACGAGCGAAAGCGGCAACCTCGCCAAGCTGCCGGTCGAGCTCGAACTGGAGCCATGCGTGGAATCCGATCTCGTCGGCGTGTTCGACGCGGAAGCGCTCCACCTCAGACGAACGCGGGTCCCGCAGGGCGGTGGGCCACCGTGCGAAGTCTCCCAGCGCCGGATCCTTTCGCTCAAGGCTGTCGCGTAGAGCCGTGAACGTGGCGAAGTCGGTCAGCGTGTCGCGCCAACGTTGCTGAAAACCCTGCCAAGCCAGACCCCGCGGTGTACCGCGAAGCTCGTGGCGTGCGCGGAAGGTGCGGTGGAGGGCACGCAGCACGGGCTCGCGCAGCGCCTGAAGCTGCGCGTAGTCCAACATCGGCGCTGCGCGTAGTGCACCGAGAGCAGTGCTGAATCCGGCCCCGGCGAGGAGCGCCTGCGCCTCGGCCGATTCCGGCAGTTCAGGAATCGCATCCATTTCGAGGTAGAGCGGACTCTTGAAGATCCGGCTCATGGGGCTGTAGGGACTAATTCCGGAGCCTCGGCCCAGGGTCGCGTGGAGCGGATTCACTCCGACAAATGCCCCCCCTACATCCGCGCACAGTCGCAGGCACTCCCGCAGCGTACCCAGGTCACCGAACCCCCAATCCTCTCGGCGTCTTGCGGTGTAGAGATTCGTCCAGAGGCCAAAGGCGGATGGCTTGCCCAGGCATTCGGCTACGGTGAAGCAGGTGCGCGGCGCCAGAATGAGGGTCTGCTCAGCACGTCGCTCCGTCGCATCGCCGCCCAGACTGAGACGGATCTGGTGATAGCCTGGAGGGACTTTGCTGGGCAGTGGCAGCTCAAGATGATCTGCTTCACCACCGGGAGCGACCTCGCCTGAGCCCGACTTCAGGCCCCCGTCCTCCAGCACAAGTTCTACCTCCCAGCGGATACGTGTGCGCGCCAGCTCCGGCGGCAAAGAGACGCGCAAGGTTGGCTGCGCGAGCTCGTACTCCCTCCACACCTGCACCGGGGCAACGATGCGGGTTCGCTCCGCGAACTCTAGCTCGACCAGCCTCTGCGCCGCGGCAGTCTCGGTGGAAGCGTCATGGCCGAGCGCCGCGAGGAGTGCCTCCCGTGTCGCGTCACTGGTTTCGCGCACATCTCGCCCATTCTGTTCCAGATAGGACGGCAGGATGCCGACGCCGTCTGCCAGCGCACGCAGTGCCGGACGCATCGATCGGCTAACCCACGACGGGCGCGAGAATGAGAGCGCCGAGCGGAGGGAGGCGCAGCACAATGGACTGCTCCCGTCCGTGCCAGGGCACCGGCTCGGTGTCGCACCGCTCGTGGGTCCAGAACTGGCTTCCCCCGAATGCTGGATCGTCACTCGAAAGCCTGCGCACGTAGCTCCCCGCGATCGGCACGCCGATCCGGTACTCAGCCCGAGGCACCGGCGTGAAGTTGAAAGTGGCGACGAGATGGGCATCGCCGTCCCGCCGCTCGAAGGTCAGAACCGAGCTGCTCCGGTCATTGCAGTCGATCCAGCGGAAGCCGGCGGGGTCGTGATCCCAGCGCCAGAGGCAGGGCGATTCGCGGTACAGGCGGCCCAGCTCTTCGATGAAACGCACAAGCCCCGCTCGGGCGGGGTCGCCGAGCAGATGCCAGTCGAGGCTGGCCTCGTTCCACCATTCGTGGTCCGGTGCGAGTTCGCTGCCCATGAAGACGAGCTTTTTGCCTGGCCGCATCCATAGGTAGGCGAACAACAGCCGGAGATTGGCGAGCTTCTGCCAAAAATCTCCGGGCATCTTTTGGAGCAGGGAACGCTTGCCGTGGACGACCTCATCGTGCGAGAGCGGCATGATGAATCGCTCGCTGTACTCGTAGAGCATCGCGAAGGTCAGCGTGTCCTGGTGCCACTTGCGGTGGATCGGATCCTTCTCGAAATAGCTCAGCGTGTCATTCATCCAGCCCATATTCCACTTGAAGCTGAAGCCGAGACCGCCTTCTGCTGTAGGTTTCGTGACGCCTCCCCACGCCGTCGATTCCTCGGCGATGGTAAGGCAGCCCGGATGCTCGGCATGGATTACGTCATTCAGTGCCCGCAGAAAGTCGATCGCCGCGATGTTCTCGCGGCCACCGTATTGGTTTGGGATCCACTCACCTTC
>DAIOWK010000223.1:0-6193 GCA_036758525.1 Myxococcota bacterium | reverse complement strand
CCCAAGAGCTTGAAAGAACAGTTCGGGGTAGGGGAGGACCAAGGCCGCGAGCAGTGCCGGCCTGCCTAAGCGCGCCTTCTGGCGAGATAGATCCCGGTCAGAAGCGGGCGGCACCTTCGACGATTTGTCGCAAGCGCGCTGCGCCATCGTTCGCGGCACCTCTTGTGGCCCGAGTTGAGCAAGGTCTCGCAAGGTCCACAGGTTTCGCGGTCGGGTGGTCGGCCTCCGATCCGATGCCGACCGGGCGCGAGCCTGGCGGCCGGGGGAGCGGTCCGCGTCGCGTTCGGGCATTCAGGGCACGAGAATCCGCTGGCAATGCTGGCACTGGACCGTCTGGTCGGGTGGGGTGCGGTGGAGACGACTCGTCAGGATGGTCGGAATAATCATTTTGCAGCCGCCGCAGGCGCCACCCGCGACGCTCACGGCGACCTTTCCTCCCAGCCGCGGAAAAGAGCGGAGCTTCTCGTAGACTGCGAGTACGGCAGCGGGCAGCTGTGGGGCCAGTGCCGATCGCTGGGCGACGAGGTGCCCGATCTCGGTATCGATCTGCGACTCAGCGGCCTCGATTACGGCGCGTAGCTCTGAGGCCTGGATCCGTAGCAGCTCCTGTCGCGCCTCCATCGCCGCGATCTCACCGTCGAGCTGTTCCTGCTGCTCCATCACCAAAAGCTCTTCGTCTTCGCGCTCACCCTGACGGCGCTGACACTCCCGTAGCTCGAGCTGTAGTGCCTCGAGTTCTCGGATCGCAGTGACCCTGCCTGAATAGAGCGTACTCTCCACCTCGCGAGTGCGGGCCTCGAGGTCGTCCACGGAGCCCGCGGCCTGACGCTCTTCGCGCGCCAAGGTGGCTTGGCGATCTGCAGCCTCGGCCCGCTCCCTTACGATCGAAGCCATCGCTTCCTCGCCTTCTCGGAGCCGTGTGCGTTCTGGGAGGCCGGTACGCCGAGCGCGCAGCTCGTCGACTCTCGAATCGAGGCGCTGCAGTTCGAGCAGGAGGAGGTTCGTCACCACAACGTCCTTGCGAGCTCCGCGGGCAGCACGGCGAGGGGTGGAAAGCGCTGCGCGCTCTTCGGCCGGGAGCCTTCGCAGCCGTGGCGACTCCCAGGGCTGCGTTCGCGGACCCACCGACGTCTCCAGGACGTCTGCTCTCCGCAGCGTACGCAATCCGGGAGGCAATGCCGCGACAATCCTTCGCCGAAACTCGTCCTAAATTTACTCGGCATTCGGGACCACGCACGAGAGGTTATCACCGATGTCCGCAGAGATCCCCGACGAGTTGAGACCGCTCGTGCCGCCTTACGGTTGCGAGCTCACGTCGAACGGGAATCGGTACTGCATGGTCTGCGTCGGGAGGTCGAGACATGCGCCAACCTCGCGTACGACATCAGGGCAGAGCGCGTAGACGCGGATGCGGCGAATACGATCGTCCTCATCCTCGATGCGCATCACCGAGGTGAGCGTGTTGTGGTCGGCAATACCTCCGAACACGAGCACCACGGGCTCGTCCTCGATGTCGCCACCTTCCATCGCCCGTTTGTCGGGCGGCCAAACCGGACCGCTTGAAGAATGCCGAGGGCTTGCGGAAGCCCCACCGGCCCCCCGCCTCCTCGTGAGCTCCTTGATCGGTTGGAGAGCGGCGTGGCGAAGGGCGGGACCCCAGCGTTTCGAGTCACCACCCGCAGAAAATCTCACCCCCGAGTGCCGGTCCGGGGGATCCCCACCCCCAAGGCGCGTCCACAGCATGGGTGAGGAGCGCCGCACGCGTGAGCCGGGCCCGCTGCCCGAAGCAAGCGATTCGCCACCTCGTGCGGTTGCGCCGCTCCGTTCTCAGATCGAGAATGAGCTTCTCGGACCTGAGAGCGAGAAGGCGCCTCGAGCGCCCCAAGGAGGTGCGGTGGCCAACCAGGATGCCCCTTTCGATCTATCGAGAGTGGTGGTTGGACTGCAGCGCGACGGCAAGGCCCAGCTCATGCCGAATGTGCCAGGGCCGCCGAAGCGAATCGACGGGTTCACAATCGGCGCACCTGTGATGACCCGCCCCGCTCCCCATAATGGCGAAATGCACCCCGACGGGGATGAGCTGCTCCTTCTCATCTCCGGACATGTCTCCGTTCTTCTCGAAGAGGAGGCTTCGAAGCGCGTGCTCGAACTCCGTCCCGGCCAAGCGGTCATCGTTCCGCGTGGGGTCTGGCACCGGGTCCTTCCGAACGAGCCCAGTCAGCTTCTACACATCACGCCAGGGCCTGGCGGACAGCACCGACCTCTTCCGAACGGAGCCGGCGAAGGATGCTGAAACGGCGCGGTGTCCTAGTGCCAGCATCTGCTTGGATCCGTTTCGAAGGCGGCGCGCACCCAAGTGCCGATGCTGAGGTCCGGTCACCTCAAAGGATGCGACAATGCAGCCAACCTCTCGGGCGTGAACTCTCCGGGGCTCGGAGCATCCTTCGCAAGGTCGGGAGCTCCCTCTTGTTCCTTCGGGTAGTTTTCGTTTTCCTTCCAACCTGGTTCATCGCGGATCCAGGAGCGGGATAGGAACCGTTGATGCAGCGATCCGGGAAAGGAGAGCCCCTGCGCTTCGCAATCCTTGGGGCCGGCATGTCCGGCATCCTGTCGGCGATCAAGCTCCGGGCGGCCGGCTTCGATGATTTCACGATCTACGAGAAGGCCGATCGACTGGGTGGCACTTGGCGGGAGAATACATATCCGGGGATCTCGTGTGACGTTCCCTCCCACCTCTACAGCTACTCGTTCGAGCCGAACCCCGAGTGGAGCCACCGATTCTCTCCGGGTGCCGAGATCCAGGCCTACTTCGAAGGTGTTGCGCACCGGCACGGCGTAATCCCGCGCATCTGCTTTGGAGCGGAGGTCACGTCCGGGGAGTTCTCCGGCGGTCGCTGGCGTCTTAAGACCAAGGACGGACGACGAGACGATGTCGACGTGGTGATCGCCGCCACAGGGGTTCTACACCACCCGAACATCCCGTCGATCGAGGGCCTTGACCGCTTCGGCGGGGCGCTTTTCCACAGCGCGCGCTGGGATCATGCCCTGAAGCTCGAGGGGCGCCGCATTGGCATCGTCGGCACTGGCTCGACCGCCGTGCAGATCGTGTCTGCGATCGTCGATCGCGTAGCGAAGCTTTCGCTCTTCCAGCGCACCGCCCAGTGGATCATGCCCCAGGAGAATCCGGCCTACAGCGAAGCGGAGCGAGCCGAGTTCCGCCGCTGCCCGGAGCTCCTGGATCAGCTGCACGCGGACACGGCGCGGCTCTTTGCGAGCTTCTCGAACGGCCTGGTGGACGCGAACTCTCCGCAGATGAAGGCGATCGAAGACGCCTGCCGGGCGAACCTCGAGCAAAACGTGCGCGACCCGGTACTGCGCGAGAAGCTGCGTCCCAACTACAGGGCGGCCTGCAAGCGCCTAGTAATGTCCTTCGACTTCTATCAGGCGATCCAAAAGCCGAACGCCGAGGTCGTCGCGGAAGGAATCGAACGCGTTGAAGTAGACGGCGTGCGTACCCGCGACGGGCGCCTGCACGCGCTCGATGTTTTGGTGCTCGCCACCGGATTCCGGGTCGATCGTTTCATGCGTCCGATGCAAGTCAGCGGACGGGACGGTCTCCGCCTCGATGCGGTGTGGGCGCAGCGGCCGAGCGCCTATCTGTCCATCTCGATCCCCGGTTTTCCGAATCTCTTCATGTTGAACGGCCCCAACGGTCCGGTGGGAAACTTCTCTCTGATCGAAGTGGCCGAGTTGCAGATTGGCTACGTGTTACAGCTGGTCGAACTGATGCGCGGTGGACACTGTCGCGAAATCAGTCCTCGCGAAGAGGCAACCCGGCGCTTCGAAGCGGAGCGCACCGCGGCCGCGCGGAACACCATCTGGGGCTCCGGTTGCCGCAGCTGGTACCTTGACGACCGAGGTGTTCCGATGAGCTGGCCATGGACTTTCGATCGCTTCCGTGAGGAGATGGCCGCGCCGAAGCTCGAAGCCTACGAGCTTCGCTGAGGCCCTCGTCTCGGTGCAGCGAGGGCTTTGAAGGAGATTGACCTCCGCTGGCTTCAGGGCCGAGGCGCCCACAGCCATTCCCAAGCTCTAGTCGATACAGAGGTGGCCGTGGCCGTCGAGACGCCCGCGCCGGCCGCAAAACTCCTCGCGCATCATCGTGTCTAGAATTGCGCGGTCGCCCAGCTTGCCCCACGTGCGGCGGCCATCGTCGGTGAGGCATGCCGCATGGGCGGTCCGGGGCGTTCCGGCCTGGTGCGCCACGGTGTAGGCCTCGATCGTAACGGGGCCTTCCCAGTCGACCAGCGCCTCGCGTCGCGGGAAGGCGTCGACCTGCTGCTGGAGGCTCTCGTAGCGGAAGCCGGCCGTGGGTCGCGCGGTGGAGTAAATCCCGATGGCGTGCTTGGCGAGCCAGCCGCCGTTGCCGTGCACGAGACCTGTGGAGCCAGGTTGCTCGCGAAGGACCTCCGCCATGCGCGCGATCGCGTGGAGGCCGTAGCTGTTGAGTGGCCCGCCCCCGAAAGTGAGCCCTCCGCTGACAGTGAGCGGACGGTCCTCACGAACTCCGAGCTCTGCCGCCGCGATCTCCACCGCAGAGGGAAAGCAGCTGTAGAGGTCGAAGTGGCTGATCTCTTCCAGGCTCTTCCCGGCCAGCTCGACGGCCCGGGCTCCCGCAATTCGGATCGCGGGCGAGCGGTGGAACTCGGCGCGCGTGGACAAAAAGTTGCTGTCGTTGGCCTCCGTCGCGGCGTGCAGGAAGACGAGCTTCTCCTCGGGCACACCGGCGTTCCGAGCGGTCTCCAGCGAGCAGAGCAGCAGACCCGCCCCCATGTCGACGCGCGAATTGGCGTTCATGAGCCGCGTATACGGGTATGAAATCATCGGATTTTCGAGCGAGGTCTGGCGGATCTCCTCGGCAGTGTAGGGCTTGCGGATCCAGGCGTTCGGATTGCGGCCCGCGACCGCGCTGAAGCCTGCCCAGAGCGTGGCGATCCGCTTCGCGTGAGCCTCCAGGCGCTCTCCCCTTGCGAAGCGGATCGCGCTCTCGATCACGGCGAAGACGTCGCTGGCGCTGTTCATCCCACGCGCGAGCTCCGCCTCGTGGAAGATCGCCTTGTCCGGGGCGAGCTTCCGATCGGGAGGTCCGGGCGCCTCGCTCTGGCGGAGCTCGATGCCTTGGCGCTGGGCCTGCGCCGCGCTGCGCCCGTTCTCCGCACCGGTAACGAGGACCACCCCGCTGCGCCCCGCCTGGATCGCGCGCGCCGCATCGATCACGCACGCCTGCGAATAGTTTCCGCCGTACGGCGTACCGACGGTCTCCGCAGGCGTTGCGCGGAGCCGGCGGGCGATCTCCCGCCCGGGATCCCCGTAGCGCCAAGCGCCCCGCAGCACATAGATCGAGTCCGCGCGCTGCAGGAGCTTCGGAGCTCCGCAGTCCTCCCCCGCCAACTCCAGAGCCGCCACCATCATCCCAAGCGGCTCCACCGCATCCCTTGGATCTTCGACGCGCTGCAAGATCTGTCCGACGCCCACCAGCACCGGGACCGCTCGCCCTGCGTTCATCATCTCTCCTCGGAGTGCCTCCTGGCCGATCTGCTCTTTGCCGGATCAAGACCAAGGAGGTATCGAACAGCGATCTCGTCTAGACCCGGCGCGTCGTCAACCCGCTGCCAACAAACCTGCGTAGCCACCCCGTGTACCGGCTTTTGAGCACGGGGAGGGGCGAAGATCATGAGGGCCGCGGGCGACGCAGCTTGCCCCGACCTGTCAAGGGCTTCAAGGGTTCGACACCAACGAGATCTAGCGCGACAACCACCTGGTGCGTCGGCTGGTGTGGATACCGTCGGGAAGCTCCAATACGCTGACATCCATCGGAGATCCAGCGAGGGGAGAGGAAGAGAAGCGTTAAGGCTGGGCTCTGATTGGCCTCCGGGATCGTCAGCTCGACAGGGCCGCCCGCGTAGCCAGCTCCGACGCTGATCGTGAGGACATCGGCATTGATCGCATGCGCCATCCCCGGGGCGAAAGAGATCGCAAGACCGGCCACAACGGAGACAAGATGATTCCGCAGGTCGAGGCGCACGGCAGGACATCCTCCTGCGGTGTAGTGGCCACACTAATGGGAAAGTGTCAGGCGCGGGAAGGTCCGGCCCCGCCATCCAGGCGGGGGGGGTGGCTCCCCCTTCCAATA
>DAIOWK010000222.1:0-6220 GCA_036758525.1 Myxococcota bacterium | reverse complement strand
ATGCAAAGCGGACACCCGCCGTCGTAGAGAACACGGATCTCCCAAGCCGGCATTCTGACGAGGGGACTCTGCCGCGCGGTTTCTGACGTGCTCATGCTCTCTCTCTCCTTCGGCGCAAGGCGTTCTTCAATCTCCCGCTCCACGCCGCGCAACTGTGAGACCTGTTGACGGCAGAAGATTCAGCCAAAGTGCCGCATGAAGACCAGGACGACGGGCGGCTCTTGCCAAAGGGCAGCGAGCCACAGCGGCGCACTGTCGCCGTCTGAGAGAACGACGCCCCCGAGCTCCTTCAACACTTCCCTCCGCGTCCTCACGATTCCGCCACGGCGGGCCTTCGTCCCGCGCCGCGCAGGTGCTCGGCCAGACGCTGGAACTCGCGCATCGAGCGACACCAGGCGATGGCGCCAAGGTCGTTCACCAGCGCCGCATCCGTCCCACGCCCGCCGACGACCAAGGCTGCGCCCGCGGCGCGCACAGCCTCGGCCAGACGTGCACGAAGCCGCGGCTCGTAGGCCGGCGCAGGAGGGACGGAGATGGACAACGCGACCAGCATCGGTGACCGCTCGGCGACCGCATCCGCGAGCGCGTCGAGTGGCGTATCCACCCCGAAGTTCACGACGCGGTAGCCCAGCTCCGACAACACGAGCTCGGCGCACAGGCCCGCCAGCACGTAGGGGTCGCCCGAGAGCGCGGCGACCAAAGCGAGTGGGCCTCCGGTGAGATGGGCGCAGGCGCAGGTCCGGAGCAGCGCGTGCAAGGCGCGCATGACAATCGAGGTTGCGGAGTGCTCCGTCGTGACCGCGAGGTCGCCGGTCTGCCAGTTATGCCCGATGGATGCCATGGCGGGCGCGATCCAGTCGTCCGCGAGCTCCGCAGCCGTCAAGCCGGAAGCGTAGACGCGTTCGAGCAACGAGATGACCGGCTCGGGCAGGTTGGTAGCGAGCACCTTCCGCAGGCCCTGCGGCGTCGCGTCGCCCCCGAGAAAGAGGCCGAGCGCCCCCGGGTCAAGAAGGGAGAGCCCCGCGCTGCGGACGAAACCGAGGGCGGCGGCGATGGGGATTCGCCGGTGCCCCCCGGGGGTCTTGACTGCGGGCACCCGGCCCTGATCGATCCAGCGCTTGACCGTCGATTCCCCAAGCCCGACCGCGCGGGCGAGTTCGATCGGGGAAACGTATCCCTGTGAGTCGGTCAAAAACTCCATTCCTCCTCGATCGCCACTCGCCGAGACTAGGACCGGTTTAGAAGAAGTCAATAAATCCAGAGATGTTAGAGCGAAGCCCATCCATGAGTTTCTGGGCTGGGAGGTTGTTGACATTTCTGAGATAGCAGGCAAAGTATGAACGTTTAAAACGTTTATAACACCCCAGGGGATAAGGCTATGGATGACGATCTCCAGATCAGGCAAGTCGACCTCTCGCTTGGATCGCTCGCGGCTCCGCGTGAAACGATCGCACACGCTCGCGCGACGGACGCTGGGCCCGACGAGGCCGCGCGCGGAGGGCCCGGGGCAGAGAAGGGTGCCGGTCAGGACGAGGCCGCGATCCTGCGCCGCTATCTACGGGAGATCGCCCCGGTCGCGACGCTCACGCGGGCGCAAGAAGTTGAGCACGCGACAAACCTCGAGCGCCGGACGGCGGCCTGGGCGCAGGCCGTGGGGCACATCCCGTTTACTGCACGATTCGTCGTCGAGCTCTGGAGAACCATCCGCGCCGAGGGTCGAGTCACCGCAACGCTCAGCGCGTTGCACCGGGACGGTAGCGGTCGCGACTACAGCGCCCCGATCGACACCGCGATCAACCGGGTCAAGCGAATCCTTGACCGATTCGACGGCGCGCAAAGCTTGCGCGATCCGCAAGTGCGGAAGAAGGCGGTGGCGTTACGGATCGTGCTCGCGCGCGCCGTTGCCGCAGCCGAACTGTCCATGGAGGTGATGCGCGCCGCGCAGCTCGCGCTCGCAGCACGGCTCGAAGAGTTCGAGCGAGTGCCTTCCGCAAGCCTGCGCGTGTCACTCGAGCGCGAGGTTGGAATGGGCGTCCGCGCGCTGCGTCTAGAAGTGCAAGAGATCGAGAGACTCTACTTGGAGCTCTCCCAAGCCAAGAATCGCTTCGTGCGCCATAACCTCAAGCTCGTTGTCGCCGTGGCAAAGAACTTTCGCGGCATGGGCATTCCGTTCTTGGACTTAATCCAGGAAGGCAACCTGGGCCTTATTCGGGCAGTCGAAAAGTTCGACCATAGCCGTGGATTCAAGTTCTCGACCTACGCAGTCTGGTGGATCCGTCAGTCGTTCATCCGCGTGATACAGAATCACTCGCGCACGGTCCGGCTCCCGTCTCACATTTACGATCTAATGCTCCGCTACGAGCGTGCCAATCGAAGGCTCTCGGACGTGCTCGGCCGGCAGCCCTCCGTCAGCGAAATGCGCGAGACGCTGCAGATCGGTACCGACGAGATGAATAAGCTGCAGGAAGCGCGGCTCAAGCCCCTCTCCCTCGAGACGCTGGTTCCGGGTACGGAGTCGAAGCGCGTGAAGGACGTACTGCCCGACACGAGAAACGCGGGGACGAGTCCGTCGACAGACACGGGAAAGCTGCAGCGCGATCTCGAGCGGCTGCTGGGAGGGCTCAATGCCCGGGAGGCAAAGGTGCTGGTCTGGCGCTTCGGCCTGCGGGGTGAGGACGACCACACTCTTCAGGAGATCGGCGAGAAGCTCGGCCTTTCCCGCGAGCGAGTACGCCAGATCGAAGCTGAAGCCCTATCCAAGCTGCGGCCTCGAGTCTCTTCCCTCGGGCTTTACGCGCTGATTGAGGGCTCCCACCGCGAGCCAGGTACGGCGAGCGCGCGCTACAAGCCCGCCGAGAGCCAGCGCACTTGAGCCGCGAAACCGCACGCGGCGGGTTCCCTGACGCGATGGGCGAATCAGGGCAGCGAGTATGTGCCTTAGCCCGGGCGGCCGTTGTGGCAATGGCCGCGCTTTGTGCTGCGGCAGCTACCCAAGAGGAAGTGTCATTCGTGCCGGCGATGCGCGCGTATCTCGCGGCATGCAACCGTCCACGCCGCCTCGCGCGCAGGGAGGTTTTGACACTCTTCGATCGGCAGCTAGGGTCGCCTTCCCTTGGATTCGGAGTCTAATTCCCATGGCACGTTTTCTCGATGTCATCGACGTCTCCATGCCCCTCACCGGTGCCTTCGAGTACCTGGCGGACTTTTGCCACTGCGCCGACTGGGATCCAGGCGTTATCGAAGCACGCCGCGTGGACAGCGGCCCGCTCGGAGTCGGCAGCCGTTTCGCGCTTGTCGTAGCCTTCCTCGGGCGTCGGGTGCCGATGCAATACACGCTCGAGGCACATGAGCCGCCCCATCGCATCCTGCTGCGCGGGACGGCCAGCGGGGTGGAGTCGATCGATGAGATCACCCTCGTACCGCGTTCGGATGGAACGCGGATCACGTACGACGCGCGGGTCGAACTGGCCGGTGTCGCGCGCCTCGCGGATCCGCTCCTCGGTCTCGTCTTCCAAGGCATCGGCGCCGCTGCGGCGCGCGGGTTGCGGGAGCGCATGGAGGCCCTCGCCACGGGGTCCAGATCTGCTCCGCGCTCGCTTGGTCGCGACAAGAGGGCGGGGGCGGGATCGTGAGAGTCAACCGCCTTGCCGGACCGAGTGCGATGTTCGGGGGATCGCTCACCGAGTCCATCGTCGAGTCAGGCCTCGTGCCCGATCGCCTCGTCCGTCTCGCGATCCGCCGCATGCTGGCCGAGCGGCTGCGCGAACTCGACGCCGTAGACCGCCGCGAGGCGAAACTTGCCTTCGTTGAGGCGTGCCGCAAGAGCCCGATCGCGCTCGATCCCGAGCGCGCCAACGAGCAACACTACGAGGTGCCGCCCGCCTTCTTCGAGAGCGTGCTCGGTCCGCGCCTCAAATACTCTTGCACGCTCTGGGAGGGCCTACCGGAAGGCGGCGAGACGCTCGCGGCGGCCGAGGAACGCATGTTGGCGCGGACCGCCGATCGCGCGGGCCTCCGGGACGGCATGGACGTGTTGGACCTCGGCTGCGGCTGGGGCTCGCTTTCGCTCTGGGCCGCGGAGCGATTCCCGAACGCCCGCATCCTCGCGGTCTCCAACTCGGCGCTGCAGGCGGAGTTCATCCAGAGTCGCGCACGCTACCACGGCCTCGGAAGCCTCCGCGTCACCACCGCAGACGTCAACGCCTTCGAACCGGGGGAACGATTCGACCGCGTCGTGTCCGTCGAAATGTTCGAGCACGTGCGCAACCACGAGCGCCTGCTGGCGCGGATCGCCGACTGGCTCGCACCTGGCGGCCGCCTGTTCGTCCATCACTTCGCGCACCGTGAGCACGCCTATGCCTATGAGGATCGAGGCGCGAGCGGGATGGCGCGCCACTTCTTCAGCGGAGGCATGATGCCGAGCGAGGACTGGCTATCGCAGTTCGACCATGACCTCGTCGTCGAAGAGCGGTGGCGGGTGCCGGGCGCACACTACGCGCGCACCTGCGAAGCCTGGCTCGGGCAGCTCGATGCCTGCCGCGACGCGGTCCTCGCGATCTTCGAGGAGTCCTACGGGCGCTACGCCGCGAAACGCTGGCTCCAGCGCTGGCGAATCTTCTTCCTCGCGTGCGCCGAGCTCTTCGCGTACCGCGGCGGAGAGGAGTGGGTGGTGGCACATCGTCTCCTCGCGCCGCGCCGGGAGCGGCGCAAGTGAAGATCGCGATTGTCGGGACGGGCGTTTCGGGTCTGGTCGTCGCGCACCGCGTCCATCGCGCACACGACGTCACGCTCTTCGAGGCAGAGGGGCGGATCGGCGGGCATGTCAGCACCGTGGACGCGGAGGTGGGCGGGGTGCGCTGGGCGGTGGACACTGGTTTCATCGTCTACAACGAGCGGACTTATCCCGGCCTCACGCGGCTCTTCCGCTCCCTCGGCGTCGAGACACAGGCAAGCGACATGAGCTTCGGCGTGGCTTGCGAGCGCACCGGCATTGAGTGGGGCAGCCGCAGCATCGGCGCCCTCCTCGCCGATCCCCGCAACGTTCTCCGCGCCGACTTTCGCCGCATGCTCCTCGACGCACGTCGCTTCTTCCGCGAGGCGCAGCACCTGCTGGAACACGACGATCCGAAGCTCGCTCTAGGTGACTGGCTCTGCGGCGCAGGGTACTCGCAGGCCTTCCTCGACCTGTTCCTCCTACCCATGGGCGCCGCGATTTGGTCGGCCGCGCCCAGCGATCTCCTGCACTTCCCCGCACAAACCTTCGTGCGCTTCTTTTCGAACCACGGTCTGCTCTCGGCGCGCGGCGGCGTGCAGTGGCGCGTCGTGCGAGGTGGGTCGCGGCGCTACGTGGAGGCGCTGATAGTGCCCTTCCGGGACCGCATACGGACACACTGCGCGGTGCGCACCGTGCGGCGCCTCGCGGGGGGCGGCGTCGAGCTTGCGCTGCAGGGCGAGGCACGGGGCCGGGTGCACCGCTTCGACCGCGCCGTGCTGGCGTGTCACAGTGACCAAGCTCTTGCGCTCTTGGCCGATGCGAACGAGCTCGAGCGGCGCGTCCTCGGTGCGATCCGATACCAAGAGAACGAGACGGTGTTGCACACGGACGCCAGCGTGATGCAGCGCCGGCGTCGCGCCTGGGCGAGCTGGAACTACCGCGTTCCCTCCGATGCGCGCGAGCGGGTTTTCGTCACGTATCACATGAACCGGCTGCAGGGCCTAAGCTCTGCGCCCGACTTCTTCGTGACCTTGAACGCGGCGGACCGCATCGATCCGGCACGCGTGCTGGCGCGCTTCACATACCACCACCCGGTCTTGGACGCGGAGGCGATCGCTGCCCAGAAACTGCACGCGGCGATCGACGGACGCGGCGGCGTGCACTTCGCGGGCGCCTACTGGGGATACGGCTTCCACGAAGATGGCCTGCGCAGCGCCGAGGTCGTGGCGGCGCGCATCGGAGGGTGGGCGTAGTCGTGGAGAGCTGTCTCTACGAAGGCCGCATCTTCCACCGGCGATTCCGCCCGGTCGTGCACGCGTTCGCGATGCCGCTCTACCTGCTTTACCTCGACCTCGCGGAGCTGGATCACGTGTTTCGTGGCCGGTGGCTTTGGTCGGTGTCGCGCCCTGCGCTCGCGCGCTTTCGGCGCGAGGACCATCTCGGCGATCCGCGGACTCCGCTGGACCGCGCGGTGCGCGACGTTGTTGAGGGGCAGAGCGGCCGGAG
>DAIOWK010000221.1:0-6231 GCA_036758525.1 Myxococcota bacterium | reverse complement strand
GATCACGTCCAGGTGTCGGGCCTGGTCGAAGAACTCCTGGATCGTGGCCATATAGCGATAGAACTTGTCGTGTCCCTCGGCGTCCTGGTACTGCACCTTCATCACGTCTCCGAGGTGGGTGAGCGTATTGAGGGAGTGGTCGATACCAGCGCCTCCATGCTTTCGAATCGACTCGATCATTTCGTTCCAGAGCGCCGCCGGTGCCGAAAGGACGAAGTCGAGCTGCGCAGGGTCACCGCCCGCGCCCACCTGAACGCACTCGTAGATCTCGAAGATGATGCTGTAGAGCGTGTCGCCGATCCGGACACCGAATCGCGTGTCGCAATACCCGAGCTTCTCAAAGACGTCGTGGTCCTGCTTGGTGCGCTGCTGAAGTGCCTGGAAGAACTCGAGGGACGGGAAACGAACCGGCATCCAGCCTCTCCCTTGCAGTGTGCGTGCTCTGGCTGCCCTGGGCCGACGGGAGAAGGCCCACTGAACAACGTTCAGTGGCGAAGTATAGGCGGAAGCGGTGGACTGGGTCACGGGGCATTTGGGGCTCCGGGAGGGCCTCACCTAGGAGCTGGGCGGAGGGAAACGCCTCGCCGGACAGGGCTCCCCCCCGGGTTCACGGGACAGGCTCCTCCCAGACGGTGAAGCGCCGAAGCACCTCGGAGGGGAGCCGACGCGGGCGCTGCGTCAGGAAGTCGACGAAGGCCCAATGGCTCTTGGATTCAAGCAGCCGGGCTCCGTCGCTCTTGCGGGTGAAGCGGGCCCGCCGCAGGGTGCGGGCTCCCCGCATCTCCGCGATCCAAGTCTCCTCCGTGATCTCGTCGTCCGGGAAGGCAGGCTGCAGGTAGTCGAGTTCGTGACGCCGGACCACGTAGATGCCTCCCAGCTCGCGGTACGTGGCGAAATCGAGGCCGACGGCCCGAGAATGCGCGCCGGCGAGCTCCATCACGAGCTGCACCCAGACGACGTTGTTGACGTGGCCGAGCTCGTCGATCTCGGCGTCACCAATCATGCGGCTGCGGCGGAAGACAGGGTCGCCCGGCACGGCGCGGAAGGTAGTCGGTCATTTACGCCTTGTGAGTGCCGACTACGACGCCGCCGCTTTGCTGGCAATCGAACTTGTACACAAAGCTCGTCGAGCCATGGTTCTCGCATTTGACGATGGGGTCGTTCGGGTCATGGGGCTTCGGGGCGGGCTCCGTCGACTTCTTCCCCCACGCGAGCACCTTGTCGAAGAGTCCCGGCTCGGGCTTCTTGGGTTTCCCCGCAATGGAGTTCCCCGGCTCCGCAGAGTCGGGCGGCTTCGCACCAGGGCTTTGGTCCCCCACCTTCATCTTCTTGTTGGCGTCGTCGAGCTCGTCCAAAATCATGCAAGCGGTCAGCGAACCGGAGAGGACGATCGCGAGAAGGGCCGACAGAGTGATGCGGAGGCCAAGGCGCATACCGGTCTTTTCGGCCGGTCGCCGACCCGACCTGAGGAGCTCCCGGGGCCCTATTCCGAGTCGCGAAAGCGGGGCTCCCGCTTCTCCAGGTTCGCCTTCACGGCCTCCGCCTGGTTCGGCCTCCCGAGCAGCGATCCCTGGAGAGACTGCTCGAGGCGCAGCCCCTCCTCGGTCGCCGAGGCGAAGGCGCCGCTCAAAAGACGCTTGGCCGCGCGAATGGCATCCGGCGACTTGCCGGCAACCTCCCGTGCCAGGGCCCGCGCCGCCTCTAGGGGAGTGTCGCTTAGATGTGTCGCCAGTCCAAGACCCACCGCCTCGCTCCCGCCAACGACGCGGCCGGTAAAGGTCAGCTCCTTGGCGACATCAAGGCGGACGAGGTGGCGCAGGGTCTGGGTACCGCTCATGTCGGGGACCAGGCCCCACTTGACCTCCATGACCGAGAGCCGAGCATCTGGCGCCACGTACCGAATGTCGGCGCCGAGTGCGATCTGGAGTCCACCGCCGTAGGCCACGCCATGGATCGCGGCGATCACGGGCACCGGAAGCTCGGTCCAGATCCAGGCCGCGCGCTGGGCGAAGTTCGCCGGGCTTTCCTGATCCCGGTCGAAGAGCTGCCGCGAGGGTCGAGGGCCGGAGCTCGCGCCGGCGGCCAATCCGGCGAAGCTTGAGAAATCGAGCCCGGCACAAAAGCCACGGCCCTCGCCAGACAGCACGACCGAACGCAACCCCGGCTCGCGCATGAGCGAGCGGCCCGTCTCGACGAGCGCTTCGAACATGGCGAGATCGAGCGCATTGAGTTTGTCCGGGCGATTCAGGCGCACGTCGGCGACGCCCTCCTTGATCGAGCAAAGCACGCGGTCGTTCACCGGCTCCTCCTTAGCGGGCCCTAGTCAGAACCCGCGCTACTTCGATGCCGCCTATCCCAGAAGCTCCAACCCGAGCACATTGCCGAGCTCATGGAGCGCAGCCACCGGGTCGTCCACCTTGATCGTGGTCATTCCGAGCGCGCGCGCAGGCTTCAGATTCGCTCCAAGATCATCGAGAAACACGGCTTGCGGAGGGTCGATGCCGAGTCCCTCGCAGGCGATGCGGTAGATGCGAGGATCTGGCTTGCGCACCCCCGTCACGCACGATTCCACGAACGCGTCGAAGTTCGGGCGCAGTTGGCGCGTGCCTTCGGCCTCGCTTACCCAATTGTTTGTGATGGCGCCGGTGGAGAGGCCTCTTGCTCGGATGCAGCGGATGGCCTCGAGCATCATGGGTCGTGGCTCACTGGCCGTGTGCACGAGTTCCATCAGCGCACGCGCATCAATCGGGCGACCAGCGGAGGCGCATTCGGCGTCGAAGGCGGTGTGGAACTGCTCCATCGACAGCTCTCCGCGCTCGAGGCGCGACCACGCGCCGCTCGGGCCCGAAGACACAACGACTCGGTTTACGAACCCGGCGGGGATACCGCGCTCGCGCTCGTAGCCGGCGATGGCGTGGAGCGGCGAGCCGAGCACGACACCCCCGAGATCGAAGAGCACGGCCCGGTACCGCATCTGCTGCAAACTAGCAGTTGGGCGGGGGTACTGCGCGAGCGGCCGTCCTTTGGGAGAATCTGCGCGGGATGCACCGCGCGCCTCTGCTTCACCTGCTGCATCGTTATCTCGGGCGTTGGCCGGAGGACCGGGCGCGCATCGCCCGCGTGATTGCCTTCGTGCGCGCCCACGAGGATTGCTTCGAGCGAAGCTGTCGTGAGGGACACGTGACCGGTTCGGCTTGGATCTTGTCGCCCGACCATCGCTGCGTGCTCCTTACGCACCACCGCAAGCTTGGTCGCTGGCTGCAGCTCGGGGGTCACGCCGACGGAGACGCCGACCCCCTGCGTGTCGCGCTGCGCGAGGCACGAGAGGAGTCCGGGATGCGCGGATTTCGCCCCCTCCCGGACGAGCCCGACCCGGTGCCTCTCGACGTGGACGTGCACGAGATTCCCGCGTGCGGGAGCGAGCCCGCCCATGTTCACTTCGACGTGCGCTTTCTCCTTGAAGCGGCGCCCGGCCAAGAGCCTGTGGCAGGTGAAGAATCCCATGCGCTGCAGTGGGTCGAGCGGGCGCGTCTTGGCGAGTTCATCGATGAGGAGAGTCAGTTGCGAATGGAGATGCACGCGAGAGAAGTGCTCGCGAGGCTTGCCGCGCCGACGCCGGCCTTGAGCCAAACTCGCTGAGCCTTCCTCTGCATGAAGCCGCTGGAGGGCGGTCGTGGTCCCTTGGATCCCCAGAGCTCGTGCGGTGGCCACAAGTCGAGCGATGGCTTCGGGTTGAAGAAGATGCTTGGACAGCGCAGGCGTACATCCGGGAGATGAGCGGAGCCCCGGTAATCAGTGAGCGCCGTTCTCGTCGTGCGGGTTGCTGGCAGCCTTCAGTTTCCCCGGGCGACGCGCGAGATTGGCCGGTACCTCGCTCGTGGGAACCGCTACCCACGGACCAGTGAAATGGGGGGCCCGGAGCCAGCGCCCGGAGTCCCAAAGATAGAAGACGTCGTCGCAGTAATACGCATCGTCGAGGCCCACCACAACGTACGCACCAAGCTCGCTGCGATAGATGATTTCGACCCCGTCAGGATGCCTACGCCGCCAGCCGCGGGCGGGGGTGTGGGGCGGGGGAGGGGCCTCGTCGGAGTCGTAGCCCACAACGGCTTCTTGCGTGCGATGAGTCGCACAGCCTGGCGCAACAAACAGGCAGAACGCCACGAGAAGGATCGGAAGCGCATCGCAAAGTAGGCGCCGCGCTTTCGCGGACGTGCTGGCATGGAGCCCCATAGGGACCTCCCTCGGTATGGGCCCCGCTCTCAGCGCGGCCCACGCGATTCGAGCGACCAGTCCGGGTGGGCAACGTGTGACGCGCATCACCACTAGAGCTCATCGTCTAGAATGGGCGGAGGGTTTCCCCGGCGGGGAGGTACGGCTCCGGTGAAGGTCTTTCTGAGCATCGACATGGAGGGCGTTTCCGGGCTCGTGCGCTGGGCCGACGTCATCACGCAGGGCATGGACTACCAACGCAACCGCCGCTTCATGACGCTGGATGCGAATGCGGCGATCGAAGGTGCCTTCGAGGCCGGGGCGACCGAGGTCGTGGTGGAGGAGAACCACGGTGTTGAGGAGTTGTGCGACCTCCTCCTCGACGAGATCGATCCGCGCTGTCACGTCGTCCGAGGCGCCGGTCGGCCGACTGCGACGACGATGGCTGGGCTAGATGCGCACTGCGGGGTCGTGCTGTTGGTAGGTCACCACGCCCGGGCGGGTTCGTTCCCGGGGATCATGGCGCATACCATCTCCTACGAACGCTTCCGCGCCGTACGCATTGGGGGACACGACTGCGGTGAGCCGGAGATCTTCGCAATCCGCGCGGGAGAGCTGGGGGTCCCCGTTGGCTTGATCACAGGGGATCAGGTGGTCTGCGAGCAGCTGCGCAAGCGCGTCCCGGCGGCGGAGGTCGTCGAGGTCAAGCGTGCCCTCTCGAACGTCGCGGGCGACGTCCTTCCGCCCGCCCGCGCCCGGAAGAGGATCCGGGATGGGGCGCGGCGTGCGGTGGAGCTCGCGGGCAGCGGTGCCCTCGCACCCTACCGCGGCGAGCTGGCTCCCTACGAGATCGAGGTCGAGATGCGAAGCCCGCTGCCCGAAGCACTGCGAGAGAACTTGGCCAAGCTCCCCGAGTTCGCGGTGGAGGGAGAGCGGCTCATTCGCACGGTCACCGACGATATGGACCTCGGCTTCCGCCGTATCGCCTACTTGGGCTTCGGCCACCTGCCAGGTGTCACCCGGTACTGAGCTCCTCGCGCGCCTCAATCTTGCGGCCAGGCTTGCCGATGCGATCTCCGATGAGTTTCGTCCCGATCGCCGTACCTTCTGCCTCCGATTCGCACGCTGACGACGCCGCGGTCGCCTACCAAGGCGCACCGCCCCCGCTGGGCGAGGCACTGCTGGAGATCGGCCGGCGCTTTGAGCGTGATGGTGCACTCGGCCTGTTGGTAGTCGACGCGACCGCGCTCGCTGAGATCGAGCGCACCTACGGGCCAGAAGCTCATCAACGCTCGATGCGCGCACTGGCGAATTTCGTTTCTGACACGATTCGGTTTCGTCTCGCAGACCGGGACCTCATGGTCCAAGGTGAAACCGGGCGCAGCGAACTTCTGATCGCCCTGTTTCGCGACGCGCGCGACGCGCGCTTCCAGCGCGAAGGGCTGCCCGAGCTCTGCCGCGTGCTGCAGCCCGCGCTCGCGGCACAGGGCCATCGGGTCGCGCATCCCTACCTCCCGAGCCACCCGAACCTCTCGGTGGGCTGCGCCTTCCAGCTCTACAACCCGACCCGCTCGGCAGCCACCCAGGTGCGAGCGGCGATCGAGGAGGCACGCGGCGATTCGGAACTGAACGCCCGCCTGATCGCGAGGGACCGCCGGCGCCGATTGGTGGGCCTCCTCGTGGCGGAGCAGGTCTACTCGGTCTACGAGCCGATTGTCGAGGTCGCAACGCGCACCGTGTTTGGTTACGAGGCGCTGGCGCGAGGCCCCGCGGGCTCCGAGCTTCAGTCTCCGATGACGCTGTTCCAGCGCGCGGCCGAGGAGGGCCTCGTGTTCGAGCTCGACGCGCTCTGTCGCCGACGCGGCCTGGAAGGCGCGCTCGACCTGCCGAAGGGTACGAAGCTCTTCCTGAACTTCCGCCCGACGACGATCTACGATCCGAGCTTTCGCGCGGACTCGCTGAGAAGCACCCTCGATCGTTGCCAGCTGCAGCCGAGCGACATCGTATTCGAGATTTCGG
>DAIOWK010000220.1:0-6234 GCA_036758525.1 Myxococcota bacterium | reverse complement strand
GGCCGAGTCGGTAGACCAGCGCTCGCGCGGCTTCCGTGCGGCAGACCATGTCGGCGATCTTCTGTTGGATCATCTGGAACTCGCCGATCTTCTGGCCGAAGGCTTCGCGCTGCATTGCGTACGAGGTGGCTAGCTCGACCGCACGCTGGCCCTGGCCCACGCAGCGCGCCGCGACCGAGTAGCGACCCATGTCGAGCGCGGAGCCGAGGATCGGAAACCCCCCGCCCTCCTCGCCGAGCAGCGCTTCCCTCGGAACCAGCGCCTCCTCGAAGTGGACCTCCGCCAGGTTGTCGCGCTTGAGTGTGCGCATGGGGAACTCGCGCACCGTGATCCCTGAGGTCGTGCGGGGGTCGACAAGGAACGCGGTCACCCCCTTGTGCTTGCGCGCGCGGTCGAGCGTTGCCACCACGAAGAAGAGGCCCGCATGGGCGGCGTGGGAGATGAAGACCTTGGTGCCGGTGAGGCGCCAGCCAGTCCCCTCCCGGGTCGCGATGGTGCGCAGGTTCCCGAGATCAGTGCCGCCGCCGGGTTCCGTCAGGCAAGCAGAACACAGGATCTCGCCCTTCGCGATGCCTGGGAGCCAACGCTCTCTTTGGGCCTCGCTGCCAAACCGCAGAACGGAGCCGGCGACAAGGGAATTGGCCACCGAGACGACCGATGCCACGACCCAGTCCACGCGAGCGAGCTCCTCGCAGAGGACGCCATAGGTGAGAACGTCCTGAAACGAGCCGCCGTAGCGCTCGGGGATCATCGGCCCCATGAAGCCCAGCGGGGGAAGCTTGGCGATCAGCTCGAGCGGGTAACGCTCCTCGCGCTCGTAGCGCTCCACGTGGGGCAGGATCTCCTTCTCGGCGAACTCCCGGACGGCCCGGCGCACGAGCCGCTGCTCGGGAGAAAGGTCGAAATCAGCCATGCGCGAGAGCGGAGCGCCTTCGGTCATGAGGGGCCTCATCAGGTGAGGGGTTGGCCGGGCGAGCTTAATCCGCGCAGCAGCCGTGGACGAGGCCTGAGGGTTCTCCTAAGCTGCGCCGCCGCGATCGGCGGAAGCGAGGTCCCGCGTGAAGAAAGCCAAGCCCCTCCCGCACCGGAACCGGCGCAAGAGCGCTCGCTACCGCGCGAAGCTCAAGGCCAAGTTTCGCCGCGCCCGCCGCCGCATGACCAAGGGTCAGCGCACCACCTACCGCTAGCCCTCATTGCGTTGCGGGCTGCACGATTCTCATCCGTACGCCGCTCGCGTTCAAGGTGAGCTTGAGGCCCTGTGTGGTCGCTACGATGTGGATCACCACGCCGTTCTGGTTGCGTAGAGTAGCGACGGAACCGCCCCCTCCGATCGTCGAGCCGATGGCGTAGGAGGTGTAGGTCCCATCGAAATCCTGAACTTTCTGAAGGTCGTAGACACTTCCTCTGGCGGTCGCGCGTACGATCCCCACATCGCCCACCGAGAGACCGCTGACGCTCACCCGGTACTCCTTGCCACGGAAGGTGAGGGTTCCGCTTCCCCAGCTAAAGCCGATCCCGGCGGCCACCGCGCCGCCCGTCAGTTGGAGCGTTGCACTGGGCTCGGCCGCCTCGGCCGGGAAACCGGAGGCCAAAAGCCATGCGAGGGCGAAGAAGAGCGGCGAAAGACGGACAGGCGGCTGCATGCAGGATCCTCCAGAGTCCGGGGCCGAGCGATCGTGTCGAAGCGAGGGTAGCCCTCACAAGGCGCCCAGCGCCTTGAGGCCCGTCCGCACCAGGGTGGCGATCCACGGGACAGGCCGCTCGGCCTGGCCCTCATCGTCGAAGGAATGCTTTTGAAGTTGAAGGGGCACCCGCCGAACGCAGGCGAGAGGAGCCGCGCCGGCTAGCCTTGAGGTGTGACGGACAACCCTTCTCCCCTGCGTTTCAGCCTCGAAGCCCGCTCCGGCACTGCTCGGGCGGGCCTCGCGACGACACCGCACGGCAGCTTCCGAACGCCTGCGTTCATGCCCGTCGGCACGCACGGAGCGGTCAAAGCCATGACGCCCGAGCAAGTCGCGCGCACCGGAGCGGAGGTCGTGCTCGCGAACACCTACCACCTCATGCTTCGTCCCGGCGAGGCCCTCGTAGCCAAGCTCGGAGGGCTCCACCGCTTCATGTGCTGGGAGCGTACGATTCTCACCGACAGCGGCGGCTTCCAGGTCTTCTCGCTTCCGAAGAAGGAGATCGAAGACCACGGCGTGCGTTTCAAGAACGAGCTGGACGGCTCCGTCGTGGAGCTGACACCCGAGCGATCCATCGAGATCCAAAACGCGCTCGGTGCGGACATCATCATGATGTTCGACGAGTGTACGCCCTATCCTGCCGACGAGGCGCTCGCCGAAAGTGGCGTCCGCCGGACACTTGCTTGGGCGGAGCGATGCCTGCGCGCCCACGCCCGCCCGAGCGAGCAAGCGCTCTTTGCCATCGTCCAGGGGAGCGTGTACCCGGAGCTTCGCGAGCGCTGCGCGGCGGCGCTTGTCGCGATGGATCTGCCCGGCTACGCGATCGGAGGAGTGTCCGTCGGTGAGGGCCATGAGCTCCTGTGTCGCGTGACCGCCCATGCGGCCCCCCTCTTGCCTGAGAATAAGCCGCGCTACCTGATGGGCGTTGGCCTGCCGGAAGACTTGCTCGCGGCCATCGGCTGCGGGATCGATATGTTCGATTGCGTGATTCCGACGCGCTATGCGCGCTCGGCCTCGGTCTTTACCACACGCGGACGCCTCCGCCTCACCCACCGACGGTATCGCCGGGACGCCTATCCCATCGACTCGTCGTGCGACTGCATGGCGTGCGCGGGAGGCTTCTCGCGCGCCTACCTGCACCATCTGTTCGCAGCCAATGAGGTTCTTTCGGCGATCCTGTGCTCGGTGCACAACGTTCGCTTCTACGAAAAGATCGTGGGCGATGCGCGAGCTGCGATCGTCCAGGGCCGGTACGAGGAGTGGAGGCGGGGGTTCCTCTCGGCATACACCAGAGAGGGACGCGACGAGGAATAGCGAAGCGCGTTCTCGTCCAACGAAGCGCAGCGCGCGCTCTCGCCGGGGGCAGCCGCAAGATCACAGGTCGACGAAAGGAAGCCCTCGCCTCGGGAGGTCCTCTCATGCGGCGGGGCGAGGCCGCAGCTGAGAATGCGCGCTGGGAGTCGCCTTCGGCCCTCCTGCGCGGGACGCGAGAGGAGGAAGAGCGGCTCGGCGTCCTGCGCCCTCGGGCCCGCGATCCGACGCCGCTCCCTCGGCGGGAAGCCCCTAGCCTCCGCGTGCGGCGGAGAGCGCCACAGCGGGGCTCTGGCGCCCGAGCCCAAAACCCCCGACCCTAGCGACCCCATGGCGCTGCGCTGCGGAATTGTAGGTCTACCCAACGTCGGCAAGAGCACCCTCTTTAACGCGCTCACGGCCGCGGGAATCGCGGCCGAGAACTACCCGTTCTGCACCATCGAGCCGAACGCGGGCGTCGTCCCCGTTCCCGATCCTCGCCTCGCCGCGCTGGATGCGATCGTGCACTCCGCACGGATCGTGCCCGCGACGGTCGAGTTCGTGGACATCGCCGGCCTCGTCCGTGGGGCATCCAAGGGCGAGGGTCTCGGCAACCAGTTCCTCTCCCACATTCGCGAGACGCAGGCCATCGTGCAGGTCGTGCGCTGTTTCGAGGACACAAACGTCGTTCACGTGGAGGGTGGAATCGATCCCATCCGAGATATCGAAACCATCGAGACCGAACTCGGGCTTGCGGATATCGATACGGTGGAGCGGCGCCTCGATCGGGCGCAGCGCACCGCGCGCAGCGGAGCCAAGGGCGCCAGGGAAGAGGCCGCTTTCTTCTCGGGCTTGCTGAGTCATCTCTCGGCAGGCCGCCCCGCGCGCACGTACCCAGCGCCCGGGGAGATGGAGGGTGCGCTGCGCGAGTGCTTCCTCTTGACCGGGAAGCCCGTGCTCTACGTCGCAAACGTCGATGAGGGCTCGCTTGCCAAGGGCAATGCGCAGACCACGAAGGTCGAATCGCGCGCTCGCGAAGAGGGCGCCCGCGTGGTTCGCCTTTGCGCCAAGATCGAGGCCGAGCTCGCGGAGCTCGACGCTGCGGAGAAGGCGGCGTTCCTCCACGACCTCGGTGTCGACGAGCCGGGCCTTCACCGGCTGGTGCGCGAGGCGTACGCGCTGCTCGACCTCATCACCTTCTTTACTGCGGGACCGAAGGAAGTGAGGGCCTGGACTATCCGTCGCGGTACCCTGGCACCCGCCGCCGCAGGCGAGATCCACACCGATTTTGAACGCAGCTTCATCCGCGCCGAGGTCATCTCCTACACCGATTACATCGCGCAAGGCGGAGAAGGAGGTGCCAAGGCGGCCGGCGCGATGCGCGTGGAGGGAAAGGAATACGTCGTCCGCGACGGCGATGTGGTTCACTTCCGCGTGGGGGTGTAAGAGCGGAGATGCAGGCGCCATGGCCAGGTCTACGCGAACCGCGCCGCTCTCGCCCGAAGAGGTGCTTGCGCGCTATCACGGCGGACCCACGAGCGGCCTATTCACCGATGGCTCGTGCGAGGGGAATCCAGGCCCGGGGGGTTGGGGCGTGGTATGGGTCGAGAATGATGAGATCCGCGCACAGAAGAGTGGTGTCGATCCCGAGACCACAAACAACCGGATGGAGCTCACGGCGCTGATCGAGGCGTTTGGCATGCTGCCTCAAGACGCGGACGTGACCGTCTACTCCGACAGTGAGCTTTGCGTGAAGACGGTGAATGAGTGGGCAGCGGGTTGGGAAGCTCGCGGCTGGCGACGCAAGGGCGGTGAGATCAAGAACCTCGAACTCGTGAAGAGGCTCTACGCGCTGGCGCGTGCACACCCGAAGGCCCGCCTGCGCTGGATCCGCGCACACGACGGCTCGCGCTGGAATGAATACGTCGACGCCTTGGCCTCCGCCTACATGCGCTAGCGCAGGGCGCACTTGGCACGCCTTCTGCAATACCTCCCTGCAGGAGGACTTGTGATGAGCGTACTCGCCCGCGACGTGATGCAGACCCACGTGGTCACGATCGAAGCCGACGCCTCCTTGCTCGATGCGCAACGGCTATTCGTCGAAGAAGAGATCAATGGTGCGCCGGTGGTGGATGCGGACGGTCGGGTGATCGGCGTGGTTTCGGTCCGGGATCTCTTGCGCGGCGCCACCGAGGAGCAGGACACCGTGCTCTCAGAGCCCCATTACTATCGCGATCTCGCAGAGTTCTCGGGTCCCGATTGGGCGAACGGACCGGAGGATTTCCAGAATCGCATGGCCTCGCGCACGGTCTCCGAAGTGATGACCGAGGGGGCGTTGATGCTTGCTCCTGATTCTCCGGTCGAGGAAATCGCTCGGACACTCCGCCAAAGCCGCATCCACCGCGTGCTCATTGCAGAGGATGGGGTGCTGGTGGGAATCGTCTCGACCTTCGATCTCATGGCGCTCCTCGAGAAGGAGCCGCCCGCGCGCTAGGCCCGAGACAAAGCGCCACGTGCCTTCCAGCGCTGTGGCCCAGTGTCGCACCCCGCGCCCTAGGATTTAGGGACGGTGCGTACGTGAACGTCCTGCTGGGGGAAGGGGATCTCGATCCCCTCGGCTTGGAGTTTGCGATACACCAGGATCCCAAGCTCACTTCTCACCTGCACCCAGCCTTCGGGCTGATTCGTCCATGCGCTCAGCTGGAAGTCGAGTGTGCTCTGCCCAAAGCCGTGGAAGAGTGCCGTCGGCGCGGGCAGTGGCAGCACGTTCGGGTGGGACTGTGCGGCTTCCACGAGGATTGCCAGCACCCGTTCGGGGTCTGACGCGTATCCCACGCCGAGAGTCAGGTCGATCCTGCGCATCTGGTCGGAGAGTGTCCAGTTGGTCACACGCTCGGAGATGAGCGTCGCGTTGGGCACGATCACCTCCGAGCCCTGACCCGTGCGGACCGTGCTCGAGCGGATCCCAATCCGGTTTACAACGCCCGTCAGGTCTCCAATCTGTACCGTGTCGCCCACCTGAATCGGTCGCTCGAGAAGCAGAATCAGACCTGACACGAAGTTATTTACGATGTTTTGGAGACCAAAGCCCACACCCACGCCTAACGCACCGGCGAGCAGGCTCGCGCGGTTCAGGTCGATCCCCAAGGCGCCGAGGGCAACCCAAAAACCTCCCAAGAGGAGCACATAGGTCAAGACGGTCGTGATCGCATAGTCCACTCCGCGCGCGAGGGAGAAGCGCGGGAGGATCTCCTCATGCAAC
>DAIOWK010000219.1:0-6265 GCA_036758525.1 Myxococcota bacterium | reverse complement strand
ACGCGCATCGCGCGCCGCCTCTCCCTCCTCTAGAGTGCTCCGCGCGCGCACGCGCGTACGGTAGAGGATGCACTCCGGGGCAACAATCGCAGCCGCCTCGGGATCCGGCGATGCCATTGTGGCCCGGGATCTCGTGAAGCGCTTCGGGCAGGTCGCGGCGCTCGACGGCCTTAGCCTGCGCGTCGCCCGGGGCAGCTGCTTCGGCCTTCTGGGACCGAACGGCGCTGGCAAGACCACGACGGTCTCTGTCTTGACAACGCTTGCCTTGGCAGACGCGGGGAGCGCCGCCGTCCTTGGGCACGACGTCGTCGCAGAGCGCGCGTTGGTGCGGCGCGAGCTCGGTCTCGTGTTCCAGGAGACGACGCTCGATCCGGAGCTCACCGCGCGCGAGCAGCTCGACCTCCACGGGCGGCTCTACCACCTCGCGGACCGCCGCAAGCGCGTGGGCGAGGCCCTCGCCTTGGCGGGCCTTGAAGCGGACGCGGACCGCCCAGTGCGCGGGTTCTCCGGCGGGATGAAACGGCGACTCGAGCTCGTCCGCGGCCTCCTGCACCGCCCGCGCATCCTGTTCCTCGACGAGCCGACCCTCGGGCTCGACGTCGCGGCACGCGCAGGAATCTGGGAGGAGCTGCGTCGCCTGAGGCGGACCGGCGAAGTGACGTTTTTTCTCACCACCCACTCGATGGAGGAGGCGGACGCGCTCTGCGACTGCCTTGCCATCGTCGACCGCGGTCGCGTGGTGGCGGAAGGTCCTCCCGAGCGCTTGAAAGCCGCGCTCGGGGGCGACGTGGTGGTGCTCACACTGGAGCGCGCGGAGCCGCGGGACGAGATCCTGGCGAGCCTCGGCGCTCTTTCCGGCGTCACCCGGGTGACGCACGACGGCGTCGAGAGCGCCGAGGGGGTCTTCCGCATCGTGGTCGCGAACGGTCCGCAGCGCCTGCCGGAGCTCCTCTACGCGGCGCGGCCCTTCGGTGTGCGGGAGGTCCTGCTTCACCGTCCGACTCTGGAGCACGTCTTCTTGCACCATACCGGCCACCCCTTCGAGCTCGGGCGGCGGGAAAGCGAGGGCCCGGGATGAGGCGGCTCGTGGAAGACGCAGGGACGATCTTCTTGCGCGAGTGGCTCCGCTACCGCAGGGACCGCGCCTATTGGGTGGGGCAGCTCGCCTTTCCGCTTGTCGTCGTGGCCTTCATTGGGTTTGGCTTAAACGGTGTCGTGCGTCTCCCCACCGGAGTCGACTACCTGGCGCATCTTGCCTCGGGGATCTTAGCGCTCGTGGTCGGATCCGGAGCGGTCGGGGGAGGTATGACCCTGATCCAGGACCGGGAGAGCGGCTTTCTGCGCGCTCTGCTCGTGGCGCCCGTCTCGCGTGCGAGCATCGTTCTCGGCAAGATCGCCTCACGCGTGGTGGCGTCGCTCGTGCTCGTACTCGTGCTTGCTGCAATTCTCGCGACCTTCACCGCGGTCGGCCTCCCGCACCCTGCGGCGATGCTGCTTTCGGTGACTGCCGTCACAACTGCGTTTGTGGCCCTCGGCGTTGCGCTCGCAAGCCAGCTGCGAAGCCTCGAGTCGTTCCGCCTCCTTGCAGGACTCGTGACCGTTCCCATCTATCTCCTGTCGGGAATCTTCTATCCCGTGTCGACGCTTCCTGCGCCCACGCGCTGGCTCGCCTACGCGAATCCGCTGACCTATGGCGTCGACCTCTTCCGCTTCGGCCTCGTGGGCGTCCACGAGCTGCCCCTTGTGGCGAGCGCCGCGGTGCTCGTTCTGCTCACCCTGGCCACGACCGCGGGTTCTATTCTGATCTTCGACCGGCGGTCGCTGCGGTGAGGGATGAGCGCTCGCGTGCGGAGCCGTGGGATGCCATTTTCATTCGCGCGCGCTACAGCACGGTGCACGACCCGACGATAGGTGGGCATGACGCTGCTGCGACGAACCCCCCTTGCGAGCGATGACCCGCGCCGGCTGCGCGAGCTGCTCGAGCGCTGCTGCGACCTCGCGAACCAGCACGTCCTTCCTTCGGTGGTCGTGGGCGTTGCGGGCGCCGAGGGCGAGCTTCTGTTTCCCGAGCTCATCGACTACATCGAAAGTGCGCTCCGCGTGGAGGACGCAGTCTTTCGCATGACACGGGAACGCGCGGTCCTCTTCGTGGCCGACGTGGATCGCACCCGTGCTCTCGAGATCCTGGAGCGTCTGCTGAGCGACTTCCGCGAGCGCTTCCCGACCGCGCGTTCCCCGGCCGTTTCCCTCGGCTTCTACGAGGTGGCGCCTGGGGGCGAGCGCCCGGCCTTGAAGGAAGTCCTGCCTGCGGTCTTCGACCCGATTACCGCGCTCCCGAGAAACTAAGACTCCCGCTCAAAGCTCCGCGGCGAGAGCACTCGAGAGCTTCTCGTGGGCGAAGCGAAATCCTGCGTCCCCGGCGCGTTGCGGGACGGCACGGCGGCTTCCAAGCAGCTCGCCGGCAAGCTCGCCCAGGAGCGCGCGCAGCGCGAAGCTGGGAACTCGCAGGAATGCCGGCCGGCGGAGCCGGCTCGCGACCTCCGCAGTGAGCTCGGCGTTGCGAACGGGGGACGGCGCCACGGCGTTTAGCGGACCCACGTAAGACGCCTCCGCAAGCGCCTGCTGAATCAGGGCCACAAGGTCGTCGATGTGAATCCACGGCACCCACTGGCGCCCGTCGCCGAGCGGGCCGCCGAGCCCGAGGCGAAAGGGCAGCGCCATCTTCGGCAGAGCCCCTCCCTCGCGCGCGAGCACGATGCCGATGCGGAGCTGAACGACGCGAACCCCGTGATGCGCAGCCTTCGCTGCCGCCGCCTCCCAGTCCACGCAGACGCGCGCGAGGAAGCCTTCGCCAGGACCCTTCGATTCGTCCAAGAGCTCCTCGCCCCGGGATCCGTAGTAGCCGACAGCCGAAGCGCAGACGAGGACTTGCGGCCGCTCTCCCGGCGCGAGCTGGCCCAAGGACGCCGCGAGATCCTCCGTCGAGCGAACCCGGCTCTCGTAGATGCGGGTGCGGTGAGCAGGGGTCAAGCGTCCGGCGAAGATCGGTTCGCCGGCCAAGTGCACGACCGCTGCCGCGCCGCTGAGCGCGGTCCGGGGAGCGTGGGTTCCGTCCCAGGCCATCGCCTCCGCCGGCGCGGCCCCCCGCTCCGCGCCTCCGCCCTCGAGCCTGGCGTGCGTGGGGTTGCGCGTCAGCACCCGGACGGGATTTCCCGCGCGCAAGAGCGCGGGGAGAAGGCGACGGCCCACGAGCCCTGTCGCCCCCGTAACGAGGATCGGCGACGGTCCTTCCCCGCTCACCCCTCTCCCAGCTTTTTTGGCGCAAACGCCTCGAAGACCGCCGAGATCCCGCGGCGATCCGTGGCGAGGGGAGAGAGCACAGGCGTCGTGACGCCCGCTGCCACGAACTCCGCAATCTGTGCGCGGCAGCGCTCGGCGGAGCCAAGGATGAAGACCCGATCGATCAGTTCGTCGCTCATGGCTCGGCCCGTTGCCGCGCGATCGCGCTGCGCGAAGGCCAGGGCTACGGCGCGCGCCTCATGCTCGAAGCCGCACCACGCGAAGAACTTGTTGTAGACCGGCGCGGCGATGTACGCGGAAAAGGCGAGACGCGCGAGATTGCGCGCGGCGGGGAGGTCATCGGTCACGGCCACCTGGAAGCGGCACACCACCTCGCCTCGGGAGGCGTCCCGTCCCGCACGCCTCGCACCTGCCTGGTACGCCGCCAGCATCTTCGGCAAGGCGGAGACAGGAAAGAGATTCACGCACAAGCCATCTGCCAGCTCGCCGGCCAGCGCGAGCATCTTCTCGCGCAGCGCGCCCACATAGATCGCGACGGGACGCGCGGGCACGCTGCCCAAGCGCAGGCCGCGGGATCGGACGGTCTGGCCCACGAAGTCGGTGCGCTCGCCCGCCAGCGCCTGACGCAGAACCGCCACCGTCTCCCTCACGCGTGTGAGGGGCCGATCGAACGCAACGCCGTTCCATTCCTCGACGATCGTATGGCTCGACGATCCGATCCCCAAGATGAAGCGACCCTCCGAGAGCTGCGCCAGGGTCGAGGCCGCCATGGCCAGTACGGCAGGCGTTCGGGTGTAGACCGGCACGACCGCCGTGCCGATCGTCGCGCGACGCGTCCCCTGGGCGAGGGCGCCCGCCAAAGCGAAGGCATCGGGGCCCGCCGTCTCGGCCAGCCAGATCGCGTCATAGCCCCATTCATCCTCCGCCTGTTGGGCGAGTGCGACACACTCGCGTGACGTGAGGAAGGGCAGGGGAAGGCTGATGGCGAGGCGGCCGAGCTCCATCGCGCTATTTCGGGGCCATCCGAAGCGCACCGTCGAGTCGGATGGTCTCACCGTTTAACATGGGGTTCTCGACGATATGGCAGGCCAAGGCTGCGTACTCCGCCGGATCGCCGAGGCGCGGTGGGAAGGGAACCGTGGACCCGAGTGCCTCGAGGGCAGGCTCTGGAAGCATCATCAGCATGGGCGTGCGGAAGAGTCCCGGAGCGATCGTCACCACGCGGATTCCGCTCTTGGATAGATCGCGAGCGATCGGAAGCGTCATCCCCACGACTCCGCCCTTCGAGGCGGAATAGGCGGCTTGGCCAATCTGCCCATCGAAGGCGGCGACGGAGGCGGTATTCACGATGACTCCGCGCTCACCGCCCGAGTTCGGAGCGTTTGCAATCATGCGTGACGCGGCGAGCCGGATCACGTTGAAGGTCCCGATCAGGTTCACCTGGACGCAGCGGGTGAACCATCCGAGGTCGAAGGGCTTGCCGTCCTTGTCGACCGTCCTCCCCGCCGCGCCGATCCCCGCGCAGTTCACCGCCACGTGGAGCGCGCCGAAGGATTCGAGCGCACGATCGAGAGCGGTCCCCACCTGCTCCGGGCTCGTGACGTCCGCCGGCGTAAAAATGGATTTTCCGCCGAGCGACGCGGCGACGTCCTTGCCCTTCGATTTCTCGAGATCGAGGACTGCAACGTGCGCTCCGTGCGCCGCGAGGCTACGCGCCGTCGCTTCCCCAAGGCCCGACCCGCCGCCGGTCACAAGCGCCCCGAGACCCTGGATGTTCATTCGCTCCCTCCCCCATGGCGCCGGATCACGGTAGCAGCGAAGAAGAAGCGGGCGAAGCGGCGAGGCCTACGGCTCAGCGTCGAGGAGCGCGCGAAAATGCGCGGCCACCGGGCCCGGCACTCCTGAGCCGATCCGGTGGCCGTCCACGCTTACGACGGACACGGCACCCCGGACGGCATTTGCGAGCACGAGCTCTCGCGCCCGCGCAAGATCGGCCAAGCCTAGGTCCCGCTCCACGAGCTCCGGCATCCGCTCGCAAAGGATCTCCCGCGCGATCCCCGCCACCGCGCCGCGTGCGAGCGGCGGCGTCACAGGCGTGCCGTCGCGGAGCACGACGAACACATTCGTGCGCGCGCCTTCCACGAGGCGCCCGGCCGTGTCGAAAAGAAGCGCGTCGTCGGCACCGGCTGCGCGCGCCGCCTCGCGGGCCAAGTCGAAGGTGAGGTACCCCGTCACCTTCACGCCGCCCCAGGGCATGGGTCCCGGGTGGGGAAACGGCGCCGAGACCGCCCGCCAAAAGGGACGCGACTCATCGAAGGGGCGTGCCGTGGCGAGAAGGTGCAGGACGCGGTTTCCGTCCCGACTCGCCTGCACCCGCACCACTCCCGCCTTTCCGCCGAAAACCCCAGAGCCAACGGTGTGGATCGCCTCGAGGCAGGCGGACTGGTCGAGCTGGCCCAGGGAGAGCCGCGCGGCATTCTCCGAAAGCCGCCGCGCGTGGCGGTCCGCAAAACGCGCGCGGCCTCCAGACCAGAGCACGCTCGTGTAGCAGCCCCTTCCGCTCGCGAAGGCGGAATCGTCGGCGCGCGCCACCGAGGCGTCGCGGGGCAGCAGCTTGCCGTCCAACCAGATCATGCAGTGCGGACCCGACTAGCGCTTCGAGAAGGGGATCCAGCTGCGCTGCGTCTCGCCGGTGTACACCTGACGCGGACGGCCGATCTTGACGTCGGGATCGGAGTGCATCTCGGACCAATGGGCGATCCAGCCGGGGAGGCGACCGATCGCGAAGATCACCGTGAACATATTGGCCGGGGTCCCAATCGCGTTGTAGATCACGCCGGAGTAGAAGTCGACGTTCGGATATAGCTTGCGCTCGATGAAGTATTCGTCCTTGAGCGCGATCTCTTCCAGCTCCTTCGCGATCTCGAGGAGCTTGTTGTTCACGCCAAGCTTGGTCAGCACCTCG
>DAIOWK010000218.1:0-6289 GCA_036758525.1 Myxococcota bacterium | reverse complement strand
AAGGGACCTCGGGCGGTGAGCGTCCCTACGATTGCGATCGTCGCTGTGGCCAGGGCGGCGATTGAGGCGCCGCGTGGGCCGAAACGCGAAGCTGCCCAGGCGAGGGGCGGGACAACGACGAACGTGAGTGGAGCGTGGTGGTAGGCACCCGTACCACCCAAGAAGACGATCGCACTCGTCGCCACGACCAGCGTGGCTAGCACGAGCGCTTCAAATGGCCGCGGGGAAAAGTTCTCTGAGCTGGGCGAGAGCCAGGTGAGGAGCACAGGTGCGATGAGCAGGATTCCCACACCGTCGCCCACCCACCACCACAACCACGCGCCAGGCGTTTGGTCGGAAGGAATGACGCCGCCGAACTTGATGCTCGCTACGCCAATACTTGCGCTTACGAGGGGAAAGCAGGCCGCAGCGGCGATGAGGCCGACGACGTCACGTCGCCGGCCGAGTGTCGGGCGCAGACCCATTCGCTCGATCAGCACCCAACCTGCGAGAGCCCCGAGCGTATTCCCTGTCGCGATTCCCAGAGCGACGGCCATCGGCACCCCCGTCGTGATGTTCACAACGAAGGCACCGAGCGCGATGCCCGGCCAGAACCTCCGACCGCCAAGCACGAGGACCGCCAACGCGATTCCTGCCGGTGGCCAGACCAAGGTCACGCTGTGCGCGTAACCTGCGATCTCGAGCCCAAGGTGTCCCGTCGCGAGGTACACGGCGGCAAGCGCGAGGTTCAGGAGAACAATCCGATATGCGGTGCCGTTGATCAATGTCCCACCACGTACAGGGAATATCGTCTCGACTCTGGCGTCGCTGCGAGGAGTGAAAGGTCACCGGCGCGCGGAGGCGACTCCCATGGCAATCGAGGCGCGGTGCGCGGGTTAGTGTGTGCTCACAGCTTCCCTTGCGTGAGCGTACACCCGAGTGGTGGAAGGGTGGGGCGCGATTTTTGGAGACTAGTCGCGACTCGCAGCCTCCGAGGGAGGCACCTCACGCGCGGTAACGTCGGACGGCGAGGCCCACGACCCCCGTGGCGACCACGAGCAGGGTAGACGGCTCGGGTACAGGGACTACCACGATGCCAACCGGGGTGTCCAATCCCGCGATCAGGGAGACGTCCACCCTCGCCCCGAGGTGGTGTATTCGGCAATCGTTCCAGCGCCCGCCGTGGCGCCGCGCGCGTAGACCTACAATTTTTTGAGCGTTCCGCGTCGCGCATCGCTTGCTACGGCGCGGATGCGGAGAGGGCCTCCGCGGCGGCGGCGATGGGACCCGAGGCGAGTCCCGGTCGGATTGGGGGGTGGCCTGGAGCCTCCCTACGCGATTGTGACGCGCTTTACGCGCCCCGCGGGCGTCCGCCGGGGAGTCTCGCCCGATAGGGCGGGAAGGGTTCGCCGCCGTTGTGCTCGCGGCGAAGACGCGCGAGCTCGCGCTCGAGTGCGGCGAACAACCTCGAGAGGTTCGACGGCTCGAGGCCGTCGGCGCCGAGAGCAAGGACGGCGGAACGGGCTTCTTGGAGGAGGCCGCTCTCTCGACTGGCAGAAAACGCTCGGTTTTCGTCAGGGGCTACGCGCCCAAACCGACCCGCGACGCGCCTGCGTTTTCCGGCTCGCCCGAGGAGACCCTTTTCGCCACCTCTCCCGCGACGAGCTTGCGGACCGTCGACCTTGCGACACCGAGGCGCCGCGCGCATGGCGCGTCGGACGGCGAGGCGGATGACTTGTTCCCCTTTCGGGAAGGAATCACTACTTTGAGGATTTACCTTACTTGCGGGCTGCCCGACGACGCTGCAACAGGCCGAGACCTAACAGGCCAGCACCGATAAGGCTCACCGTGGCCGGTTCCGGAGCGGCGGTTTGGTAGAGGTCCAAGCCAAATCTATCGATCGGATCCGTCTGGCCTGCAGCGGTGCCGGTGATGGTGACGTTCGTGGAAGTCAAAGGCTGTGACCCTAAGTTTAGGTTCTTGGTGTTATCGCTTGGGGCCGCTCCGTCGAGAATAATCGTGCCTCCAGGGGCAAAAACGTCTTCCAAAGTAGCTGCATTGGAATTAAACGCCCCTTGGAACTGGCCCTGAGCTCCGGTGATGGTGCAGGTATGACCGGCACCATATATAGCCGCGCAAGCCGCTTGGTCTACCGTGACATTGTATGACAGCGAGAAACCAGGAGTCAGCCAGACCAACCCCGGAACTGCGCTGGTAAGTTGGAGGCCAGTCTGCGCGATCGACGTATTGTTGTCGATGGCGACGTTCACCTGAGCCGCGTCAGGATCGGCGCCCGCAGTTACATACACGAAGTTGCTGTAGATCTTGTCTGAGATCTCACAGGTAAAGCCGTTGTCGGTACCATTCGCATTGGTGTAAACCCCCGACAGCGCACCTGTTATGCAAGCGGGGATAACAGCAGCGCGCGATACAGCAGCGCCCGCTAGGGACATGGCCAAGCCCAACGCCACGCTGCGAAGCGGCCTGTAAGCCAGCAAGGATCGGACGCCGGATGAGCGCGCACTCGTGCCGCCCCGGGACCTGGTCCAGCGCTGCCGTAGGGAATCGCCTTTAATCATGGCCTCCCTCCTTCGCGGGACGCAATGATCCCCTTCGCCAGGAGGCGTCACTGCGATTTCCACGGATCTAGGGAGATGGTTGGGGAGCAGAGGTGAGATGCGGCTACCCGCCATCTCCCCAACCCAGTGTTGGGGGGGGTATAACTACGTTTCGCATCCGGGTGGTAAGAATTCTCATGGCTCCTGAGGAAACCCGCGACGTCCGTTCCTACGCTGGCGGGCGCGGCTACGGGGGGCGGGGCGTGTGGTGCTGCGCAGCGGTCGGACGCGTTCAGACCCGCCGCTACACTTCTGAAGGACTCTGCTGCGAGCGCTGGGGAAGCGTGAAGCGACGTGGACGGCGGGAAGATCGAGCTGCTATGGTTGGGCGAGGCAAGTGTCGTCCCGCCCTTGTACGCCAGTGCGCTCTCACGGATTGCTGAGCATGTGTGATCTTTCCGTGCGGTCAGGCAGCGCGACGGAGTTCGAAACGCTTTGCCCCACTGATGTCCAGATCGTGTTTCAACCCGAGATCTCCACCGACGAGAATGCGCTATCGTTAGCTTCATGTCATACATCTTTATTTGCGATCGCGACGGCCGCTGCCAACCAGGCCCGCGTCAGAGCCCCACGGTTCCCCGAATCAATGTCGAGCGACATGGCCGCACTCCAGAAGTTGCCGGCGCGGCGGGAGCCAAGGAGTTCTTCGCCTCAAACTTCCGCTACGTACAGGTCGAAATGACTGTCGACGAGGACAACATCAGCACCTAGCGACCGACCTGGCCCATCGCGATCATGGTCAAATCTTCGCGCGCGCGAGAACGAGCCAGAAGGCTACGTGAGGGGAATGCGCCTCGCCAAGAGACAGGCCGCGGCTCGGCCGTGGCCTCGGGCACTGCCAGGCAAGACATGCGAGGCGGCGGTGAGGATGAGACTCAGCGCTCGCCAGGCGACGACTCGTCTCGAAGATGAGACCACAGCGTCGCTCGAAAGGACCTGCGCTCGTGACGGGTCAGCTTGCGCTGTTCGCCTTTACCTGTGCCGCAGCGTTCTCGCTCGTGGTGATGCTTGCGGTGGCATCTTGGGCGGATGTCGGTTGGGCAGGGAAGAGTCTGGCGCCAGAAGGTGACGAGGCGAAGTAGCCATGCGCTGTAAAAATGATCTCTCACGACAGCGCACGCTGCCTGAGGCTTAGGAGCGCTGAGGAGACCGGATGGACAAGCATGAAGCGATCGAAGTGCTTGAGGATCTGCGCGCCCACTACGAACATCTTGCGCGACGGTGGGGACTCGCAAACGACGGGTCTCTCTCGTCCAGCCATGAGCAAGGAGTGCGCTGCGGATATCTCTGGGAAGTGGACGCGCTGCGCATCGCAATCGTGGCGCTCAAGGTGCAGGAGCGAGCGGAAGAATGAAACCCACGTCGCGCAGCCCTCGCCGTGCAACAGGCAAGCGGACCCCGACCGGCCTCAGCACAAGCTGCGCGCCGACTCGCGAAGGAAGCCGCCGAACGGGAGTGGCGAGGAGCCCTCACTGCGAAGTTCGATCGCGCATGGAAGGCCCTGGTTCGGTCACCAAGCTTGAGCAGTTCGCCATGGATCCGAGGAGCACCCCGGGTGGGATTGCGCGATGCATTTCCAGGATGAGTTCACGAATCTCGCCTTCAATGGGCGTCGTCCAAGCGACCGCGAGCGGCTTTTCCAGCGCCAGTACAGGCGGAAGCCGTGTCGGTGCCAGCGGACCACAGTTTCCGGGAGTCCTTGATGCCATCCCGGCCAAAGCTGCGAAAGCCAGGACCAGAGCATCCGCTCGGAGGTCTGAAAGTGGAGCCGCCTTCCGGCGCACTCGTGCTTGAGGACGAGCAGCTGGGTGGCGAAGCGCGAGAACCTCGGCTTGCAGCTGCGCGCGAGACCACAGCAGAGATCGAATCGCAGCCAGGAGAGCCAGAAGGGCAGGGCACGCCATCGAAGGCACGTTGACCCGGTGCGACGGAAACATCAGTCATTGCAATGCGGACGGGAATTCGGAACGCAAAACCGAGGCTGAGTGCGCCGTCGGCGGCCTATCGCGCAGTCGCCTTTTCCACCGCTCGGGGGTAGCGATCCCCCTGCACGCTGATCTTCGAGGCGGCGTCCTCGATGTGGCGCAGATCGCCGGGTGTGAGCTCGAGGGCGGCCGCGGCGAGGTTCTCCTCCAGGCGGTTGAGCTTGGTTGTGCCCGGGATCGGCACGATCCAGGGCTTCTGGGCGAGCAGCCATGCGAGCGCAATCTGCGAGGGCGTCGCGTTTCTGCGGCTCCCGATCTCCTCCAGCAGATGGACCACGGGCCGGTTCGCCTTGAGGGCCTCCGGCGTGAACCGCGGCAAGGTGCTGCGATTGTCGTTGCCGCCGAAGGTGGTGGTCTCGTCGATCTTGCCGGTGAGATAGCCTCTGCCCAGCGGACTGTAGGGGACGAAGCCGATTCCCAGTTCCTCGCAGGCCGGAAGCACCCCCGCTTCGGGTTCGCGCCACCAGAGGGAGTACTCGCTCTGAATGGCCGTGACGGGCTGGACCGCGTGGGCGCGGCGGATCGTGTCCGCGCCGGCCTCCGACAGGCCGAAGTGCCTCACCTTGCCTTCCGCGATCAGGTCCTCCACGGCGCCGGCGACGTCCTCGATCGGCACGTCGGGATCGACCCGGTGCTGGTACAAGAGATCGATGGCGGCGACCCGCAGCCGCTTCAACGAGGCCTCGGCAACCATGCGGATGCGTTCCGGCCGGCTGTCCAGGAGGCCGCGGCCTTGCGCCCCGCCCAGGTTGAAGCCGAACTTGGTGGCGACGGCCACCTGGCCCTTGAACGGCTCGAGCGCCTCGCCAACGAGTTCCTCATTGGTGAAGGGGCCATAGACCTCGGCCGTGTCGAAGAAGGTGACGCCGCGCTCGACGGCCGCGCGGGCGAGCGCGATCATTTCATTCCTATCCGGGGCCGGGCCGCGGTGATGGTTCATCCCCATGCAGCCCAGGCCGATGGCCGAGACCTCGAGGCCGCTGCTTCCAAGCTTGCGCATACGCATTCCCGATCTCTCCGTAGGTCTTGCGACGGCTTCAGGCGCGGGCGCGCGATGGCAGAAATCTGCGACGTAGTCGGCGATGACTTAGGTCATACGTTTCAAGAACAGTGACACCGTTGCCCGCCAGTGCCGCGATGGTCGGCGGTGGCACCACGCCCCAAACCAAACCCCGTAGCTCATAAGCCCTGTCTCTTCCGATCACTCCGTCGCACGTCACGCTGCGACTCGCGCGAATCGTTGGTGCAGTCCGCGGACCTCCGGGAAGGCGATCACCCGTCCGAGGTCTTTACCCTGAATGCGCGCGACGCCGGAACGTCCTTGTCGAGCGCGAGATGCGTGCGAGCGCAGTTGTAGTAGCGGGCATACGCGGATAGGATCTGGCAGATATGCGGCACCTGCGGGTTCAACGCCTTCGGACGTGGGGCCGTTGATCGCGGCTTCGATCACGAGCGACTGCATCCGCAACAGCTTCATCGCCACCCCCGGTCGCTAGCGCACTCCCCCCGGCGTGAACGAACAGGGCATGCGCTTGATGCCGTGGATGAAATTCGAGCGGAGCATCTCGGGCGCGCCGGTGATCTCGAGATCCGGAAGCCGCCGCAGCAGCTCGCGGAACACCACCGTGATCTCCCGCCGGGCCAGGTTTGCGCCCAGACAGTGGTGCGCGCCCGGGCCGCCGAACCCCACGTGCTCGTTCGGCTCGC
>DAIOWK010000217.1:0-6294 GCA_036758525.1 Myxococcota bacterium | reverse complement strand
CTCCATTCAGGCGGGCCCTTAGGCGCGATCCCCTGTACCTCCTTCAATCTGCAAGGTGCTTGCGCGCAATTTCCGCCCAGGTGCCGAGCGGCTCGAGCTGCAGGTAGTGGCGCCAATGCTTGCGTGCCTTGCGGCGCAGGCCGAGCTTCTCGTACAAGAGCGCGAGGTTGAGCTGTACGTCGGGGTAGAGCGGGTCGGCGCGCATCGCCACCTTGTAGTGACGCAGCGCGGCCTCGTTCCGACCCTCCTCCTCGCACAGGTTCGCGAGGTTGAAGTTGGCTTCCACGTGGTCGGGCTCAAGGGCGAGCGCGCGCTCGTAGCCCGCCCGGGCCGCGTCGCGACGCGCCTGGTTGTAGTGGACGGTGGCGAGGTTGCAGTGGGCGTCGGCGAAGCCTGGGTCCGCTTCCAGGGAACGCTCGTACGCAGCAATCGCCTCGTGGTGCGTCGCGGCTTCGCTGTCGAGGCGGCATCCGCGTTCAAACCACTCGAGTGCCGTCTCGGGATCCGGCTCCGCGCTTGTCGGGCGACGTCGGCTCTCGAGATAAGCCACGTCCTCCGAACGCTCGGGCGCGAGGCGGAAGTCGAGCACGGTCTGGCCGTCGGGCTGGAGCAGCACGCCGTCGAGGCGCACCACGACGCGATCCGAGCCGTCGATCCAGACGCGCAGCGCCTCGAGCGGCCGATCGATTTCGGGGACGCGCGCGCGCACACTCTCCAGGCTGCGGCGGATCCGCCGCACAGGCACGCCGCGCTCTACCAGCACGAGAATCGCTTTGATGCAGACAAGGTCGTGAAAGCCGAAAAGGGGAGCCGAGTCGGCCGTCACGCTCGGTCGGACGAGCGCGGTCCGCTCCCAATAGCGCAGGCGCGCCGAAGAGAGCTTGCAAATGCGGGCCGCATCGTGGACGGAGTAGCCCTTCACCCCGATCGCGAGAGTACACCTCGCGCGTACGCACGGGAAAGAGGAAAGCGCTGTGAATCTTCGAGCCGCGCGGTCGAAACCTCGCCTGCCTGCGTCTCGCACAAAGGGAGCGGGCCAAAGGCGCGGCGGAGGGAGAGCGGAGTCGAACCGCCCGCGACCACGTCGCCGCAGTCGCCAACCGCTTTGAAGGCGGTGGGGGACACCGGTCCCCATCACCCTCCGCGACCGACGCTACCGGAAGCGGCCCTGCGACTCCATCGACGCAAGCGGTCTCGAGATGCGCCCGGTCTGCCCGGGTCTATCGACCGGGCAGAGCGCGAGGCGTGCTCTGGCCCGTTGCCCCTGCACTCTGATACACCTCTTGAGAGAATGAGGCGAGGAGGAGGCGAATGGCGAGGGTGCTCAACATCCTGATCAGCTTCAAGGACATCGAAAGCGACGAGGAAATCCGCCAGTCGCTCGAAACCGGATGCCGCCAGCTCGCGGAGGAATTCCCCGAGACCACCCGGTTCGAGCTGACGCTCGGGCCAGACGGGGCTGGCCACACGGCCCACGCCCACGTGACCGGACGAAATACCGAGGTGGCCGCGCATACCGAGGCGATCGAACTCGGTGCGGCCGCGGTACGGCTGTTGGACACACTGGAGCGTCTGCTCCGAAAGGTCCACGACAAGCACCTCTTCAAGAATCGCCGCCGGGCGGCGCAGCTTACCCCAAAGAAACGCCCACGCTGAGCTTGGAGCGCAAAGAGCCCGCCTCTGGCCGTTCAGCCGAGGATCAGATGGAGCCTCAAGGCCAGGAGAAAGCTTCCCTCGATATGAATGCGACGCCGCAAGAGCGCTTCCGGTGCTGAGATCTCGCCGCGGTTCAAGGCACGCCAGGTCTCCACATCGACCCGCACACGCAGATCTGGCGCCTCCACGGGACCCGCGCTGCCCTCCACCCGGCCCGCGTCGATGCGCACGACATAGGTACCGCCGCCATCGCCTTGGAGCTCGAACTGCACGATCGCTCGAGTCCCTACCAAGCGTCGGCGACGGTGCTCATCGTCCGCCACGGCGTCGGGCACCCAGCGCGTGAAGAAATCCTCGGGGTGGATGTCTTCCGGAGGTTTCGAACGCTCGGCCATGGGACCCTTCTACTCGCCGCGGAGGGCGGCGCCGGTGAACGATCCCCGCACCCCCGCGATCGCCTCGGGCGGCCCTTCGGCCACGATCCTTCCGCCCCCGGGCCCGCCCTCCGGCCCGACGTCGATCACGTGGTCCGCTCTCCGAATCACATCGAGGTTGTGTTCGATCACGAGCACACTGCCGCCCGCATCAAGGAGCTGCTCGAGGCAGGAGATCAGCACTTCGATGTCCGCAGGGTGCAAGCCCGTGGTGGGTTCGTCCAGCACGAGGAGCTTGCCCGCAGCACTCCGTTCACCGAGGGCGAGGGCCAGGCGTAGACGCTGATTCTCGCCGCCAGAGAGGGTCGAAAGGGGCTGACCGAGCGTGAGGTAGCCGAGGCCCACCCGCACAAGGGGCTCGAGGCGGCCTCCGATCTTCGGGTCGTCGGCATAAAGTTCGCGCGCCTCGGCGACCGTCAGCGCCAAGAAGTCTACGATCGAGCGGCCGTCGAGCTTGATGTCCTGCGCCTCCGCGCGATAGCGACGCCCCTCACAGATCTCACAGGGCACGCGGACATCGTCGAGGAACTGCATGTCCACGACCACTTCGCCCGCGCCTTCGCACGCTTCGCAGCGCCCGCCGGGCACGTTGAAGGAGAACCAGCCGGGGAGAAGGCCCCGCACTGTCGCCTCGCGCGTCGCGGCAAATCGCCGGCGAATGCCCTCGAATGCCGCAGACACGGTCGCGGGGTTGGAGCGCGAGCTGCGCGCCGGCGGGGTAGGATCCACCACGAGCACCTCACCGATGCTCTCCCCACCCTCGATGCGCTCACACCTGCCACGCTCGGGATGCCGGGTGAGATGGCCGACGAGGACCGAGCGCACAAGCGTGGATTTTCCCGCGCCCGAGACCCCGCTCACCACCACCAGTTGACCGAGCGGCACGTCGACGCTCACGTTTTTCAGGTTGTGGGCGCAGGCACCGACGATGCGCAGGCGTCCACGCGCCGGGCGGCGCTTGCGGAGCGAGGGGAGACACTCCCTTTCCAGGCGCAGGAGCGCGCGCCCGGTGAGCGAGTGCCTGTGCGCGCGCACCGTCTCCACGGTCCCCTCGACCACCACCCGCCCGCCAAGGCGCCCGGCGCCCGGGCCGAGATCGATCACGTGATCCGCGGCGCTCACGATCTCCGGTGCATGCTCCACCACAACGACGGTGTTGCCTTGGTCGCGGATCGCGCGCAGCACACCGAGCAGCCGGGCGATGTCCCGGGCGTGGAGACCGATCGAGGGCTCGTCGAGCACGTAAAGCGCGGCAGTGAGGGTTCCGCCGAGGGCCGTGGCGAGCTGGATGCGCTGCGCCTCGCCGCCGGAGAGCGTGCGCGTCTGGCGATCGAGGGAGAGGTAGCCGAGGCCCACCCTGAGCGCCGTGGCGACGCGCGTGCGCAGCGCCTCGAGCAGCCGTCCTCCACGCGCGGATTCCGCTTCGGAGAGTGCAAGTCCGGCGAGCCAGCTATCCAACTCGCGGATCGTCTTGCACGAGACGGCGCCGATGTGCTCGCCTCTCACCACAACGCACAGAGCGTCGGGTTTAAGGCGCAGTCCTCCGCAAGCCACGCAGGGGTCGTATCGCCGGTAGCGCGCCAAGAGAACCCGGGCCTGCACTTTGTAGCGGCGGCCCTCGAGCCACTCGAAGAATCCTCTGACGCCGTACCAGTCGCCCCCATCACCCTCGAGCACGATGCCCCGCTGCGCCTCCTGGAGCGCAGACCAAGGCTGGTCCGTCGGAATCCCGAGCCGCCGGCAGGCGCGGAGCAGATCGCGCTGACAGGGCTTCCCGCCGGCGGTCGTGAAAGGCACGATCGGACCCTGTGCGATCGTTCGCGTGGCATCTGGAATCACGCGCTCCCAGTCAATTCCAGGAATGCGTCCGAATCCCTGGCACGCCTCGCAGGCGCCGAGGGGGCTACCGAAGGAAAAGAGATGGGGGACGGGCAGCGGGAAGATCCGGCCACAGCTCTCACAGGAAAGGCCTTCGCGGAAGCTCGCTCGCTCGCCCCCTTCGACCGCCAGCACGAGACGGCCCGCCCCTCGCTGGAATGCGACTGCCACTGCCTCAGCGAGGCGTGTGCGCGACCCATCGCCCGCAAGCGTCAGGCGGTCGACCAACAAGAGACCCTCGCGCCGAAGCCTTGCGACCGAGCGCGGCGCGACTTCAGTCAAGTCTAGGACCGCGCCCTCACCATCGAGCAGCCGAGTGTACCCCTCACGCAAAAGACGCTCGCGCAGCGCTGTCGCGCTTTCGCCCCGGCGTTGGGGGAGCGGCGCGCCGATCGACGCGCGCTTGCCCCCCCAGCGCGCGAGGATGCTCTCCACCACCGCTTCGACGGTCCCGGGCGTCGCCGGTCGCTTGCAGGCCGGGCATACCGTGCGCCCAATCTTTGCGTAGAGCAGCCGCAAATGATCGAGGATCTCCGTCGCACTCCCGACGGTCGAGCGAGCATTGGTCACCCGGTTTCGCTGCTCGATCGAAATCGCGGGCGGAAGGTGGGAGATGAAATCAACATCCGGTCGCGGGAGCCGCTCGAGAAATTGGCGTGCGTAGGTGGAGAGGGAAGCCACGTAGCGCCGCTGCCCTTCGGCGTAGAGGGTGTCGAAGGCAAGCGTCGACTTACCTGAGCCCGAGACCCCCGTCACCACCGTGAGGCCTCGCAGAGGGATCCGGCAGTCGATGCCCTTCAGGTTGTGAGAGCGTGCTCCCTCGATGCGGATCGCGGATTCAGACATGACCCGCCGCCCCGGGGAGGCGCTGCGCATCTTCCACTACGTGCGACGCCCGAACAACGCGTGAAGCTTCGCGGCGAGACCGAGATCGCCCTCAATCTGGATGCGCCCGGCCATATACAGGAGCTCCGCGTTCTCGCGCCCGCCCAGCACCGCCGAAAAGAGCGCAGCCGGGGCACGCAGGACGACCTGAGGCGCCTCGGCCCGACCCCGGGCAATCAAGAGCACGCCGTCGTCAATTTCGAGGCGAAGCAGGCCGCCCCCCGCACCTGCGAGATCCAACTGATAGGTCGCCCGGAGACCGCGGGCGGCTTCGGGCGCGAAGTGTTTGCGCAACCACTCCGCGGCCGCCTCGATCGAGGCCGTCGGGACCGCGCCCATCTCTCGCCCTCACCGGCTTAGGGTCGGGGGCAAGTGTAAAGGCGCGTGAACGCGGTGGTCAACTCGACTTCGGCTAGGCCAGGGGCTCGGGCTCGTCGACGATCAGGGTGATGCTGATATGGTTTCCCGTCTCGCTCTGCGTCATGTGGAGTACTCGCACGGCGTGGGAGGAGAGGAACTTGTTGATCTCCTCCTCCACCTCTTTGACCAAACCACGAACAACGACGCAGCGCACCCCCATGCCTCAACCCTCCCCTCTTCCGTGCTGGCGGCGTGCCTGCTCCGCGTAGCGGAGCTTCCCCGCGGCGCTGGCCGCTTCCGCGAGTGCCTGCCACTCGGTGCTTGTCGGGGAACGCCCGAGGGCACTGCACGCCTCACGCACAAGAAAGGCATCGCCGGCCGCGACGGCCTCCGCCAAGATGGCACCGAGTCGCGCTCCCGCATCGGCGCGTCGAAGAAACGCCAGCGCCTCGACCGCACGTTCTTCGGCCAGATAGGCTTCGGCGATCCGCAGCGCGTGCCCGGGATCCAGCTGCTTTTCGAGCAGGATCCTGCGCTCGAGCGGGTTCGGCACCACCGATTTCGCCATCAGAACTCCCCCTTCCCTCTTCGGCAGCCTGCGGCGGAGCGTGAGGGTCGCGCGCCCTTAGTAGCGTGGGACCCCTGCGTCCACGCTCAGCGACCACTCGTCGATTCCCCCGCGCAGGTTCGAAACCCGGGCGAAGCCCTTCTCCTGGAGCAGTGCGCAGGCACGCGCGCTCCGCGTGGTGGCAGTGCACCACAATCAGACGCTCCTTCCAGGCTGTAAGTTCCCCAAAACGAGCCTCGAGTTGCCCGAGCGGTAGCAGACGCGCCCCCTCGATGTACGCCAGAGCGGCCTCGCTGGGCTCGCGCACGTCGAGCAGGACGAAATCCTCGCCGCGAAGGCGCATGGCATGGAGTTCGCTCGCGCTGAGCTGTGCGATGGCAGGAGCCGCCCCATGGTCGATGCCACAGAAGCCCTCGTAGTCGATCAGCTTGGTCACGCTGGGGTGCTCGCCACAGACCGGACACTCCGGGTCTTTGCGAAGCCGGTACTCCGAGAAGCTCATCTCGAGCGCGT
>DAIOWK010000216.1:0-6318 GCA_036758525.1 Myxococcota bacterium | reverse complement strand
CATTTATCACTATCTCGAAAAGCGCTTACGCAACCCCGCGGACACTGAGGAAACCGTTCAGGAGGTGTTCTTCAACGTCTTCTCCTCGATCGATTCCTATCGCGGTGAGGCGCCATTCGTGGCTTGGGTCTTTGGGTTAACCCGACGCACCCTCGCCCGACGCTTCAAGAAGAAGCGCCACACGACGGTCCCGCTCGGTGACGACGAGATGGAGGGGGTGGACCTCTTGCTCTCGAGCATCCGGCGCGAGCCCGATCCGCTCGAGGCCTACGAGGCCACCGAGCGGCTGGCGCGGATGGCGGCGGCCGTCACCCAGGAGCTCTCGAGTGAGCAGTGGAATCTCTTCCATCTGCACCACTTACAAAATCGACCGATTCAGGAGATCGCGCGCGAGTTAGACAAGAGCGTCGACGCGGTGAAATCGAATCTCTACCGCGCGCGTAAGGTGCTGCTCGCCCGATAGACCGCGTTAAGGTTTGGGGATGAACGCGGATCTCTTCGCAAGCGATCCTGACGATCCCTTGGATGTGTGGTTCGGGAATTCCGTGGGGCACGCGCCGATTGCCGGGACGCGGCTCCAACGCTTTGAGTTTGCAAGTCGCGGCGACCGGGTGCCGGGACGGCTTCTTCTTCCGGAGGTTCAAGGGCGGAGATCTCCCCTCGTGCTGCTCCAGCACGGTGCCGGAGGCTCGAAGGAATCGCCCTATCTCGACGCGGCTGCGGGCCCATGGGTGCGAGGAGGTCTAGCCGTCGCCTCGATCGATTTCCCGCTTCATGGCGAGCGAGCGAGTGCAAAGCTCTCCGCACGGGTTCTGGCCGATATCGGCGCCGCTCTCGGCAGAACCGCTGGGGTCTCGGGGCTTTGGGTGGAGTTCGTGCACCAAGCGGTGTGCGATTTGCGTCGGGCCCTCGATGCGCTGACGACTCACCCCGAGCTCGAGGCGAGCCGCTGCGCATACGCAGGCTTCAGCATGGGCACGATCCTCGGTGCTTCCTTCTGCGGCACTGACCCTCGCCCCTGCGCCGCTGCGCTAGCGATTGGCGGCGGTGGCTTCGGCCCCCCTGAGGTCGACCCCGCCCGCTGGATCGGGCGCTTCGCGCCGCGACCCGTGCTCTTCGTGAACGCGTCGCGGGACGAGCGGGTGCCCCGCGCCGCCAGCGAAGCGCTCTTCGCCGCTGCCGGGGAGCCGAAGGAGATCACCTGGTTCGACTGCGGCCACTCCGAACTGCCAGGCGCTGCGCTGAAGGCGATGTGGACTTTCCTGCGGCGCCATCTCTTGCTCGCCTAGACGCCCTCCCCCGCCGGCGGATAACGCAAAGCGAGGAGCGTCCCGCTGCTGACCAGGACCGGGAGAAAGAAGAAGTTCAGTCCCGGTACGAGGAAAGCGAGGAAGGCGGTCCCGCCGTAGCCAAGCATCCTCGGAGCCTGCTCGACCACCCAGCGCCGTCGGGCGGCGAAGGGCACCGCGCGACGATCCAGGGTGTACGCGGCGTAGCTCAGGGGCAGAAAGAGCATCGTGACGAGCACGAGGGCAGGAGCCGCCACCACCTGCCCACCAGGCACCACGAGGCCCACCACCACGATCGTGCCTTGGAGAAGGAGGAAGAAGACGCTGCGGCGGAGCTCCTCCCGTGCCGCGCGGGCGGAGTCGCGCAGGAGCCCCCTGCTGAAGCCCCCCTCTCCGCTGACCTTCACTCTGCCGAGGCTCAGGGCTTCGATGCGCCGGGAGAGTGCATCGAGGAACGGTGCGGAAAGAATGCTCGCGCTCAAGAAGGCGAGTACGAGGGCGCTTGCGGCGGCGGCAACGAACAGCACGAGGCCCAGGATGCCGAGAGCTGCCCGGGTCGGACCCACCCAGAGCCAGGAGACCAAAGAGTCGGCATGGAGGACCGGCATCCAGCTCGTGACAAACGCGTGAAGCGGCGCTGCGTAGACAATCAGCGCGACCAGCGCGGCGGTGCACGTCACCGCCGATACGAGAAACGGCACAAGAGCCAGACCCCACAGGGCGCGCTCGCGACGCAGCATCGCCCAGCCCTCGAGGTGCAGCCGCGCACCTTCCGCCATCGCCCGCATCGTGCCGGTGGGCCTCATCTTGCTTTGCTCCAAGGGCGCGGCGGGGCCGGCAGGTAGCCGCCCTATGCTAGGGTCTGCGCCACCGCGCGCACGAGTTGCCCGGTCGCCACAGCGCCCCTCACGAGCGTAGAGGCGAAACGCGCTCCCCCGATCGAGGAGGTTTCCAGGATGCTGCACCTTCGTCTGGCCTTCGCGGCCTGCGTGATCTGCGGGCTCTGGCTCGCGTGCTCGACCCGCGAGGGGGCCTCACCGGAAGCGAGTCCGGCGGGTCGACAGGTGGTGGCCGAGATAGACGGCAAGCCTGTGACCATGAGCGAGCTCGACACCTGGATCAAGGAGGATCTCTACAAGCACGAGATCGCTCAAAAGAGTGCTTCGGAGGTGTTCGATCTGCGCTCGGAGGCGCTCGATCGCATGCTGGCCGAGCGGCTTGTGAGCGTGGAGGCGCAGCGCAAGGGAATCACCATCGAGGAACTGATGAAGCAGGAGAGTGCCAAGGCGCCTGCGGTCACCAACCAGGAAATCTCGGCATTCTATGACGAGAACAAAGCCCGTGTTGGGAACCAGACGCTCGAGCAGCTGGCGCCCCGCATTCGCAGCCACCTCGAGCATCAGAAGAAACAAGAAGCCTGGTCAAAGTACCTGGATAGCCTGCGCGAGCAGGCGAAGGTCGTGGTCCGGCTCGAGCAGCCGCGCGTCAAGGTCGCCGCCGATGGTCCGGCCCGGGGACCGCAGGGTGCTCCTGTGACGATCGTGGAGTTCAGCGATTTCGAATGTCCGTTCTGCCGCCGCGAAGAGAGCACGGTGAAGGAGCTCCTCGCCCGGTACCCGGACAAGGTGCGTTTCGTCTATCGCCACTTCCCGCTGCCCATGCACCCACGGGCGCAGCCCACGGCCGAGGCGGCCGCGTGCGCCGACGAGCAGGGGCACTTCTGGGACTACCACGCGAAGCTGTTTACGGACCCGCCCCATCTCGAAGACGCCGATTTGCAGCGTTATGCGACCGAGCTCGGACTCGACACCACAGCCTTTCAGCAGTGCGTTTCCCAGCATAAGACGAAGGACCTCGTGGGCTCAGACTTAGCGGCCGGCAAGGCCGCGGGGGTTTCCGGCACTCCGGCGTTCTTCGTGAATGGCCTCATGATCTCAGGTGCGCGTCCGGTCGATAGCTTCACGAAGGTGATCGACAAGGAGCTCCAGCAAAGCGCGAAGGCGGACAAAGAGCCCGCGCAAGGCGCGAAGGCGGGCGGTTAGCCGGCGGCAGCCTCCATCTGGGCCAACAGCCGGTCGCGCTCTGCCACCATCTTGGCTTCGGTCGAGGCCTCGAGGTTCAGGCGGAGCATGGGTTCGGTATTCGAGGGCCGCAGGTTGAACCACCAGTCCGGGTAACAGACCAGAAGTCCGTCCATGTGCGAGATCTCGCGTGCGCCCGCCGCCCGGTGATCGGCCTCGATGCGGGCGAGCAGCCCGGGCACGTCCTTGACCCTTCGATTCAGCTCTCCCGTTGCGAAATAACGATCGAGCGGCGCAACGAGTGACGAGAGCGGTTTGCGGGCCGTGGCAAGCAAGTCGAGCACAGCCGCGAAGGCCGCCAGGCCGTCGTCTGCGACGAGGCTCGGCGTGAACCTGAAATAGAAGTGACCGGAAAGCTCGCCCGCGAAGATCGCCCCGCTCTCACGCATCGTCGCCTTCACGAACGAGTGTCCGACCCGGCAGATCTGCGCGACACCGCCCGCCGCCTCGATGGCTTCCCGTGTCGAGCGGCTGGAACGCAAGTCGTAGAGAACGAGGCCGCCGGGCTGCTTGCGCAGCAGCGCTTCCGCGAGCAGGGCCGTGATGCGGTCCGAGGGAACCGGCGCCCCGCGCTCGTCGACAAAGACCGCGCGATCGCCGTCCCCGTCGAAGGCGACGCCCAGATCTGCACGGTGGCGCCGGACCGCGGCGATCAGGTCCTTCAGGTTCTCGGTCTTGAGGGGATCGGCCTCGTGATTGGGGAATGTCCCGTCGGGCTCGAAGTACAGTCGCTCGACCACAAGCGGAAGCCGCTCCAGGAGCGGCTCGAGACCGACCGAGCCCATGCCGTTGCCGCAGTCGATGGCGACGCGCAGGGGAGGACATTCAGCGGGGGCAAGGACGCGCACGTGTTCGACGTAGGCGGCGCGCAGGTCGCGCGGCGTGACGCTGCCGCGGGCGTGGGAACTTTCCGAGCTTTCGAGGCGAGACGCGAGCTTACCGATCTCCGCAAGACCGCTCGCACCGCCAACCGGGATCGCGTGCTCACGGCAGATCTTGAAACCATTGTATTGGGCAGGATTGTGGGAGGCGGTCACCATGATGCCCCCGCCCGCTGCCAGGTGCTCGACCGCGAAGTAGAGCATCGGCGTCGACACCAGGCCCAGATCCACCACGTCGACGCCCTCCTCACAGAGGCCGCGCAGCAGGGCGTCGCTTAGTGCAGGGGAACTCGCCCGTGCGTCGCGGCCGACCGCGATGCACTTTGCTGCGAGCACACGCGCGGCCGCTCGACCGATGCGATAGGCGGCGTCAGGAGCCAGTTCGCTCGGCACCACACCCCGGACGTCGTAGGCTTTGAAGATCGACATTCGGCGATTTTAGGCGCGGGGGACGGCGCACTTCCACCTCTCGGCCTCGCTCGGATCGGCTTGACCACACGCAGCGTGAGGGGCACCCTCCGCAGGGTGCGTCCGCGCCGCGCGGACGGAGGTAGCCTGCATTTCGAAGCTGCTCTTGATCCTCTTCCTCGCGACCCTCGTCTTTGGAGTGCGTCGCCTCCCCGAAATCGGCGCAGGCCTCGGCAAAGCAGTCAAGAACTTCAAGGCCTCGCTAAGCGGCGAGGATGAGATCGACGTCACACCGAAAAAGGACGAGATCGCGGACGGCAAGGGCCCGAAGTCCTAGCGCAGCCTTGCGCTCGCGATCCCCTGGCCTTCATCCAGCCCGTAGGTGCCTGGCTTTGCGCGGGCTTGGCGCCGGCGGCGGTGGGGGAGGCGGTGCGGGTTCGGGAGCAGGAACCACCGCCGGAGGAGGAGGCGGCGGCGGTGCGGCCGGCTCCACAGTGAACGCGAAGCTCTGCGCTTCGAGAGGGACGTTCTCGACGACCGCGGCGACCGCGACGCTCTCCCCCGGTGGAAGCGGAGTCCAGGCGAGGGAGGCCGCGCTCGCCGCGAGCCGCTCTTGCAGCCGCTCCGGGCTCTCTTCCCGTACGGATGCCTCCGACGGCGCGAGCCCGGCTAGCGCGGGCGCCGTCCCAAGCTCCCGGCCATGCTCTCCGAGCAGCGTGACCCGCACGGTCGCGCCGAGGCTTACCGGCTCCGAGCCGGGATTGCTCAGTCGACCTGACACCACAAAGAGACGCCCGGCCACGGCGTTCTCCAGCAGCCGCCCGTGAAGATCCTCGAGCGCGAGGCCCCCCACCTTCTGCGAGGAAGGGAGCTCGACGCGGGACGCGCTGCCGGGAGCCAGGCTCAGCGCCGAAAGGGCGACAAGCAAGAGCGCGCTCAGCGCTCCGCCTGCAACACGCGCGATCCGCGACAGCGGCGCTGCCGCAAGCTCGGGGCCGCGCAGAAGCGGGGCCGGCTGCAAAGACGACTGCCGCGGCTTGCGCGCTCCGGCGCCGGATGCGCTCGCCTCGGCTGGCGCAGCCCCACCCCCGGTTTCCCCGGCGGCGAGCTCCGGCTCCGCGTCACGGCTCGCCTCGTTGGCAGTGAAAAAGTCCCAGCTCTCGGGGTTGCCGAGCTCGTCGAGGGATCCCGCCACCTCGCCGCGACCGCCCCGAGCGCGCTCCGACGAGCGGCTGCGCTGGTCTCCTGAGCGCTCCTCGGCGGTCTTGGCTCCGGGAGCCGGGCGCTCGTCGTTAAACTGCCAGTCGCTTTCGTCCTCGCCCTCCCGGGCCCGCTGAGCGGGAGAGCCGTCCTTGTCGGAGGACCGAGCACCGCGCTGCGGTGGGATGCGTCCGCCGAACTGGTGGGTCGCGCTGCTGAGATCTCCGTCCTGCGGGAGCGCCACCGAGAGGTCATGGGTCGGGCCCGGCGCAAACGTTGCCTGCTGCGCGGTCTCGCTGGCCGCGGCGCGGAGCACATCCTCCTTGCTCGTACCGGGTCGCATCACGAAGAAGGCATGCTTACAGCGCGAGCAGCGGACGCGAACCCCGCCTTCGGGCACGCGCGCATCGTCGAGCTGGAAGCGAGTGCGACAACGCTCGCACGCGACGATCATGCGCC
>DAIOWK010000215.1:1025-6345 GCA_036758525.1 Myxococcota bacterium | reverse complement strand
TCGTTGTTCTTCGGCGTCACGTAGACCGGCTTCTCGCCCTCGTTCCGGTTGCATTCGCAGCGGCCGCAGAAGCTCTTCCCGCAGCAGTCGTTGTAGGAAATGATGTAATCCTTCCCGTCTGCCGGGTGGCGGCAGGTCCCGATCCACGTCACCCGTGACATCTCGGTCCCTGGCGGGCAGGCGTTCTGAGTGCCCCCGCAGCAGCTGCAGAGGAGGCCATCGATCGCACAGTGGCGCCAGTACTGGCAACTGGTCGGATCGGCGGCCTCGCCTTGCAGGCCTGATTCGTCCGGTGCTGGGGCTCGGGCTGGTGTGCCTCCCGCGCGGGCGACGGGAAGCAAGGGGAACGCGGCGGATCCGAGGACGAGCGCCGCGAGGCGCGCCAGAAAACCGCGCCGCGAGGTCCGCCGCGCCAAAAGGCGCGCTCTGCGTTCGAGCCAGCGGTCCATCATCCCTTCCAGGTTCTCCACGACTAGGCCGCGCCCGTGCGGTCTTGTGTCCGCCCGAGAAACTCCTGGATCGACGCCACTCCGCGCTCCTTCGCTTCGAAGAGACTCTCGAGGTGCTCGCGGCTGTTGACGAGACCTTTGGAGCGGATGATGCCCCCTGCGTCGATCAGCACCGCGTGCGGAAGCTTCCCCACCTGATAGTTCACGCCGAGAGTGGGAGAGACAACGTACTCAAAGCGCTCGAGCCGTGCCTCGTGCGCAAAGGCCTTGTGCTCCTCGAGCGGACCGTCCCCCGCGAGGAGCACCCGGAGCCACGCCGCCTCGCTCCGCGCGATCGAGCGGAGGGCGGGCAGAAGGCCTTTGCACACCGGGCAGGTCGGCGAGAGGAAGAAAAGGAGCGTGCTCCGTCCGTCGGAGGCCAGGCCCCCGATGACCTGAGCTTGGCCGTCGAGGCCGAGGGCGCTCTCTTTAGGGGCTGCCTCCCCTACTTTCGGGCCTTGCTTCAGCATGAGCGCCCCCGCCGGTGCGATCCGTTCGTGGAGCACGCCGAGCTGCCGCACCAGCGCGAACAGGACGCCGGAGAGGAGGACAACGGTGATCCACAGCAAGACGTTCGAGATGAGGAGCGCACTTAGCATCAGGAGTCTCGCAGACGCAGGAGTGCGGGGGCGTTCGCGAGCATCCGGTTCGAAGCGGCGTAGAGGGCGGCCAGGGCACTCACCCCGCCCAGCACGGTGACAGCGTCGACCCAAATGAGTGTTCTGCCTCGCACGGGAGCAAGGCACACGGCGGCGATGCCGAAGAGCACCGCGTTTCGTACCAGAAGCCATGGCGTGAGGGGTTGGCGAAGCGCCGGACCGCTGCAGCCACAGTCGATGTCCCGCCGACCGCGCGCGAGGTTTAGCGCGATGGCGAAGCTGTAGCCGAAAAGCAGGACAAGCGCCGCGCTGCTCGCGGCGAGGCGCAGGGCCGGTGCAAGGAAGGCAATCCCCGTCGTAAGCTCCCCGGCCACGACGGCCGCCGCCGTGGCTTGGGTGGCCCGCTTGGGGACGAGGCGGTAGTTCGCGAGCTGGTCCCGGAACGCGCTGGGAGCGCGCAGTTTGTGTGCCGCAGCCACCAGGAAGAGAAGCGCCAAGGCGCTGACGAGCGTTCTCTCGACGACCGGGTCCATGGGTCTTTGGCATTCTCCTCGGGCGCTCCCTAGGGCGCCGCGATCACGCTTCCCGCGACGCCCACTTCTGCAACGTCTCGCAAAAGGGCACCGCTCCGCCCGTCGTGCACTTCCAGCGTGGAGGGAAAGGTGGTGCCCGTCACCAGCACCGGCGCTTCGTCCTGTGTCACGAGGATGCGATCGACCCCGGGGTTCGGGAGCACGGCGTAGAGCAGCCAGCTCGCGATGCGCGACGTGAAGCTCCCGTTCGCGACGCCGAGCTGGCGCCGCAAGAAGCCCACAAGGGGGCTCCGGAGGGCGATGCGCTGTACGCGGGTGTGGCTCGCGAGATCGAAGACCCAAACCTCGGTTCCCGGATCCTTGTGCGTGTCCTTCCCACCTTGATGCATGAGCGCATAAAGCCGCCCGGACGGCGCATGAGCGGCGAGCTGCTGGGTCCCACCGATCCGCCAGGAGGCGCGCTTGTCCTCGTCGCTCACGATCGACCACGTCTTGCCGAAGCTCGGCAGGTCGCTCGAGATATCCACGGGATGCACCACTCCGGCGAACGAGATGAACAGCCACTCGCTGCCCGCGCGCGCGGCCTTCTCGCTCACAGGGTCCGCGTTCGGGTCGAAAAAAGGCGCGCTCCGCTCTTTCACCTTCTCCTGACCCGCATCGTCAAGCGTCACGCTCATGAGCGAGCCGTCACCGCAGAGCATGACGAAGCGCCGCGCTCCGGCGGGGTACACCAGACTACAGCCCGGCGTCGAGATTTCCGCGGAAAGGCGGCGTGCCACGAGGTCGACGACGCTGATCGATGTGGCCGGGGTCAGGTTGAAGACCGCGAGGAACCGGCCGTCATCGGTGATCGCATTCGAGGCGAGTCCCGACGCGTGGTCCGCGCGTTTCGGAGGGAGCAGGATCTCGGCAGTGGGGAGCAGGGACGACGCATCGTAGATCGTGACGACGTCCGTGCGCTCACCCCGGGTGCCCCGCGAGTAGTAGGTTTCCGCAAGGTAGATCTCACGGTGATCCGGGGAGAAGACGGGTGCCACGATGCCCATTCCCGCGGAGAGCATCCCGAGCATGTTCCCCGTATCTGTATCGAAGAGCGCCGTTCGCTGGAGCACGAGGTCGCTCACCCAGATCCAGTGCGGGCCCGGTCGCGGGGGCAGCACAAGCACGCGGCCCAGAGGATCGGCGCCTCCTTCGCCCCGAGCCACACCGACGCACATGACGAGGGCCAGGAGAAGGCTCGAGAGCCAGGGCTTCACGCCGCTCTTGTACCATATCGAAGCGTGCGGGGGCCTCATTTCGCCGGCGCCGCCGGCTCGATGGTGAGCAACGGCGGCCGTTCCTCGAGCTGAAAGGTCGTGTGCTCGATATCGAAGCGGCGCTTGGCCAGGTCGGAGAGTGTGTGCAGCACGGCGTGCGCGTCCACCTCCGTGCGCACGTCGACGTGAGCGCTCATGGCATGGTAGCCGGAGGTGAGCGTCCAAACGTGGAGATCGTGTACTCCCAAGACGCCGACGACGCCGCAGATCGCGCGCTCGAGTTCGGCGAGTTCGACGTGTCCAGGTGTCGCCTCCATCAGCACGTCGACCGATTCCCGTACGAGCCGCCACGAAGAGACCAGAATGAGTGCGGAGATCGCGATCGCAACCAGCGGGTCCGCCAGCCGCCAACCGAAGAAGTGGATCGCGAGAGCCGCTGCGATGGCGCCGAGAGAGCCGAGTGCGTCGGACAGGACGTGCAAGAAGGCGGCCCGCAGATTTAGGCTGTGCTCGCGTCCCCGGAAGAGCATCGCGCCCGCGTAGAGGTTCGCGGCAAAGCCGGCCGCCGCCACCGTGAGCATGAGCCCGCTCCTCACTTCCGGCGGGGTGCTGAGGCGCCCGATGGCCTCGAGCGCGATGAACACGGCGACCACGCCGAGCGCCGTGCCGTTGGCGAGGGCCGCCAGGATCTCGGTGCGCCGGTAGCCAAACGTCTTGCTCGGTGTGGGCTGTCGATCCGCGAGATGCAGCGCAAAGAGCGCAAGCGCAAGAGACGCCATGTCGGTCGCAAGGTGTCCGGCATCGGCCAAGAGGGCCAAGCTGCCCGACGCGATGCCCCCCACCGCCTCGATCGCGAGCAGGCAGGCTGCGATCGCGAGGGCGCGCCGGAGAGCACGGCGATCGCGACCGCGCTGCTCGCCCGCGTGGTCGTGACCCGCAGCGCCGCCCCCGTGGTCGTGACCCCCGCCGCTCACGTGAACCAGCTCCGGCGCTCCGCGAGTCCTTCCCGGATGAGAGTCCGGATCGCGTCCTTCACCACCTCGACCTTCTGCTCGACGGCGGCATCGTCCTCGTTGGCATCCCCCTCGAAGCGAAGCGGCGTGCCGAAGCGGATTCTGAATTTCACGGGCAACGGGACGAAGCCTCCAAGACCAAGCCACGGGAAGGTCAGGGTGATCGGAAATGCCGGTGAGTCAATCAAGCGCCCAAGCCAGCGCACGTTGGCGATGCAGGGGGACTGCTCTTCGGCCCCCACGATCCCCACGGGCACGATCGGCGTTTCCGTCTCGAGGGCGAGTCGGAGAAATCCCAGACCGAAGCGCTGGAGCTGATAGCGCTTGCGATAGGGCTTCACAAAGCCGCGTTCCCCTTCAGGGAACACCATGATCGCCTCGCCCTGCTCGAGGAGCTGCTCACAGTTCGAAGGCGTCCCGACGACCGAGCCCATGCGGTGCATGAAGACGTTGAACCAAGGGATCTTCGGCAGGTAGTACTCGCCCATGCCTCGCACGACCCGGGGCGGCTTCGCCTCGAGGAACATCGCCGTCGCAAGCATCGCACCGTCGTAGGCGAAGGTGTTCCCCGCGTGATTGCCAATCAACAGCACGCGGCCCTCGGGAACCTGCTCGATGCCATGGGTCTCGACGCGCAGCCAGTAGCGGTACATGAGGGCCATGGAGAGCAGCATCCCCCGCCCATAGCGGGGGTCGTAGCCGAAGGGATCGACGCCGAACTCGTTCAGTCGCGTCGGCAGCTGGGAAGCACGTTCAGCGATCTCATCGCGCAGGGAGCGCAGGGGTTCGGGCATGGGCCAGCGGAAGCCCAGCGTACTGCCAGGGCGCGTGCGCCGCCGTACGGGGAGTACGCGCGGGTCGTCGGGCGATCCGCCTGCGGACCCCCCCGCCTTGGTGCGATTCGCACCCGGCTTCACCCGAGTTCCTGGCGCAGGAACGCCAGCGTGTCTGCCCACGCGGCGGCAGCGGCCGCCGCATCGTACACGTCAGGCCGCGTGTCGTTGAAGAAGGCGTGGTCCACGCCGGAAAAGATCCGGATCCGTACGCGCCGGCCCGCGCTTCGCAGATCGGACTCGAGTTTGCGCGCGGCATCGGGGGGCACAAAGGAGTCGCGCTCTGCGAACAGACCAAGCACCGCCGCTTGGAGTTGGGAGAAGTCGAGGGTTACGCGCGGGTGGATGCCGTAGAAATCCACCACCGCTCCGATTCGCGGGTTGCGCGTGGCGGCGAAGAGCGCCAACTGGCCGCCCATACAAAAGCCGATTGCACCCAGGCGCGGCCCCGTCACCGCTTGGTGTCCGAGCAGCGCCTGCGCGGCCGCCGCGAAGTCCCGCTCAGCCCGGGGGATCTCGAGCTCCATCATGAGACGCCCTGCGGTGTCCGGATCGCTTGCGCGCTCGCCATGGTAGAGGTCGGGGGCGAGGGCCACGA
>DAIOWK010000215.1:0-1015 GCA_036758525.1 Myxococcota bacterium | reverse complement strand
AGCCCTCCCGCGCGAGGCGGTCGCACACCTCGCGGATGTGATCGACGAGGCCCCACCACTCCTGCACCACGAGCACACCCCGCCCATGGCCCAAGGGCGGAAGGGCGAGGTAGCCGTGGATCCCGGCGGCCTCGCCGGCGTCGTCGCCGGGAAAGTGCACATCCTGGCCGGCGCGTCGCGCCGCTCCCTCTCCCGCGCGAGATCCCTTGTCGACCAACGCCGTCTCCCCCTCGACTGCCCTGCCTTAGCGTAGTCGCAGCAGCCGGGCTACGGGAAGCGGCTCTTGCTAGCGCCCCAGGCCGGGCGGGAGAACGGAAACCGGAGGCTGCTCGACCACACCCAGCCGCACCCCGGTCGGGACAGGAATGGGAGGCGGGGGCGGGGCGAAGCACGCCGAAACGACGCAGGGAACGATCACCTTGGGCGGCTGCGGACCTGGCGAGCCTGGGCCGGGGGGAGCCGCGGCCACGTCCGTCGGGTTGAACCGATTCACCGGGTTTCCGATCAGCTGGTCGAGGGGAACCGGGGCTGCAGCGACCGGAGGGGCCCCCCCGGCGCAGTTGCCCGGGGGCGCAACGCGCCCGCCGCCCTTGCGCAGGTTGGCGAGGTCGAGGCGGCGCACTGTGGCGTGACCCTTCTCCACGTTCAAGGTGGGGGCGCCGCTCGGTCCGCGACCGAGCCGCACCTGGGAGCCGCCCGAAACCTGCGCGAAGACGTCACCCGCCTGGATCGCCGCTCGCGCTCCGGGTCCTGTCACGAGGACGTCTCCTTCGGCCAGGCTGTCTCCGCACACGAGCGCGTGCTGCGCGAGACCCGGGTGCTCGACCCAGGCATCGCCATCGAGGGCCACGATCTTGCCGAGCGGCGGCGCATCCGCCGCCCGCGCGGCCGCGGGAGGAAGTGCCGCCAGGGCGCAGATTGCGGCGGCCAAGACCACCGATCGGGATCGGGAGTGCAAAGCCATGATGCGTCTCCTCTCTTGCAGCAGCTGCTGCTTCTGCTTAATCGTGCAAGT
>DAIOWK010000214.1:0-6347 GCA_036758525.1 Myxococcota bacterium | reverse complement strand
GTACGACGTGATCCGCAAAGTCAATGACGAGGTCGGCAGGCTCGCGAAGGAACTCCTGACGGGCCGCCCCCCGCACAAACCGCACGCGGGGTGAGCCGCTCCGGCGGTGAACCGGACTTCCTCCAGCCCTCCGAGTCGATCGTCGGCTCTGCGCAGCACAATCTTGGGGACCCGTCGTCTTAGGCGGCGGGCCCCCAGCGGGGGCGGCGCCAGGCAGGAGGGGGCTGGCCAAACGCTTGCAAAACGAGCGCAAGCCGGAGGGAAGAGTTTCTTCCAATCGATCGCAAGACCGCACTGGCGGCCTGCGTGGTGACGCGCCTTTTCGAGTACCCCTGCACTCTTTGGAACCGGATATGCTTCGGCGAACGATGCAGGGAGCTCGAACCATGGATGCGTCCAACCACTTCCGAGCGATGGCACGCAACAACGCATGGTCCAACCACCGTCTTCTGGGGGCTTGTGGGGAGCTCAGTCAGGAGGAGTTCGAGGCAAAGCGCATCGGTTTCTTTCCCTCTCTCCAGCTCACCTTGAATCACATTCTTGTCGTCGACCAGTACTACCTCGACGCGCTCGAGGAGGGTGGCCGCGGGCTCAAAGTCGTCGAGAGTGAGGTTCCGTTTCCCAGATTCGCGGACCTCGCCGCAGCGCAAAGGGCCACGGATCTGCGCCTCATCCAATACTGCGATGCGCTGAACGAGCTTGCTCTCGAACGAGTCATCGCAATCGATCGTGGAGAGCACGGCGTGACTCAGGAAGCCATGCACGCGGTGCTCTCTCACCTATTCGTGCATCAGATTCATCACAGGGGTCAAGCGCACGCCATGCTATCGGGGACCCGCACCGAGCCACCGCAGCTCGACGAGTTCTTCCTGGCGTGGGACGCTCCGCTTAGGAAACAGGAGATTCAGCAGCTCGGTCTTTAAGCCTAAAGCGGGGCGCGGTCTTGCCCCCTCCCGCGGCGCTTCGGCGCAATAGCGCCATTTCCTACGCGGGCGGTTTCATGTCCTCGGGCGCCACGTCGCGCACATGCTGCGCGAAATACCACTGGTGCCCCTCGATATCCTCAGCTCCGTAGCGGCGGTCACCGTAGAACTGGTCCGTGGGCTCTGCGAGGATCTTCGCCCCAGCCTGCTTCGCGTGAAGAAAGTGCTTGTCCACGTCATCCACGTAGATGTACAGACTCTGAGTCACCTGGCTCAGGTGTTTGGGATTCTTGTAGTCCGGGCCGGGGCGCCCCATCATGATGACCCCGTCCGCCAGCTCCATCTCCGCGTGCATGATCGCTCCGCCCGGACCAGGCATTCTCAGCCGCTCGCGGAAGCCAAAAGCCTCGGCCAGCCAGCTCAAGGCACTGGCGACATCTTCGTAGTAGAGGTAGGGCGTGATCCGGGGCATGTTCTCGGGGGGGTTCGCGGGCATCGGAAGCTCCTCCTCGTTGCGCTAAGGCAGCGCTTCGTCCAGCGTACCATCACCCAAGCGGGTGCCGGTAGACGAAGATGCTTGGGAGGTCGCGTCCTAGCTCCGAGCCTCGTGAGACCCCACCCGCCTTTCCCGGCGGCCGCTAGGCCCATCAGGTTCCAGACTTCAGCCGGTATTCTGTGGAGATCCACAACGACGGAGAAAATGCGATGACGAAGCATCGGATCGGAACCCGCGAGGAGTGGCTTGCCGCCCGCATTGAACTCCTCGAGCGCGAAAAGGAGCTCACCCGCCGTAGCGACGAGCTGGCACGCCAGCGCCAAGAATTGCCCTGGGTGCCCGTCGAGAAGTGCTACTCCTTCGACACCAACGCCGGCCCAAAGACGCTCGGGGAACTGTTCGACGGACGCTCGCAACTCCTCGTCTACCACTTCATGCTCGGCCCGAACACTCCGGAGGGTTGCCCGGGGTGCACCTTCGCGGCAGACCACTTCGACGGCGCTCTGGTCCATCTGAACCACCACGACGTGACTTTCGTCTGCGCATCCCGCGCGCCACTCGAGAAGCTAAACGCCTACAAGCACCGCATGGGCTGGGCCTTCCCGTGGGTGTCGTCGTCTTCGAGTGACTTCAACCTTGACTTTGGCCTCTTCACCGAGGAACAGCGACGAAGCGGCACCGGCTACAACTTCGGCTCGGCGCGCAGAGCCGAGCTCGACCTCCGGCAGGGCGAGGAAATGATGGCCCTCAGCGCCTTCGCTCTCGAGGAGGGCGTCGTGTACCACACATACTCGTGCTTCGACCGTGGCACGGACGTGCTGATCGGTACCTGGCAGTTGCTCGATCGGACGCCGAAAGGGCGCAACGAGGGCGCAAGGGCCAGAGACTGGCCGCGCCGGCATGACGAGTACGAAGGCGCCGACTCTACAATCGAATAGCGGCCTGCCCAGGGAATCGTGCGCTGCTCCAGCCGCGCTTGTGTGTCGAGCCGCTAGATCGTGTAGTCCTCGACGAAGACACGCGGCGAACGGGGCCGCACGAACACTTCCTGGCCGCGTTCGAGCTCTAGCCTCTTGTATCGCTCCTGCGAGAGCTCGGCCTGAAGAAGCTCGCCACCTTGGGTCACGAGTTCGACCTTGACGCTCGGACCCGCCGCGTGCACGCGCTGCACCGTCGCGCGGAGCGCCCCGTCGCCACCCGAGCGCTCGATTTCCAGGAGGTGCGGACGAACGTAGAGCGTCGCCTGCTTGCCGCTTTCGGGATGCACCTCCTTCAATTCGAAAGAGGCGTCGTGGACCTGGGCGCGGCCACCGTCGAGCCGAGCGCGAAACACATTCACGTCCCCGAGAAACTCGTATACGAAGGAGGTCGCGGGATCGTGATACACCTCCTCCGGGCTGCCAATCTGCTCGACACGTCCCTGGCTCATCACGACCACGCGGTCCGCGAGCTCGAGCGCCTCGTCCTGGTCGTGCGTCACGAATACGCTCGTCAGCCCGAGATCATCGTGCAGCCGCCGCAGCCAGCGACGGAGCTCCTTGCGGACGCGCGAATCGAGGGCTCCGAAGGGCTCGTCCAGCAAGAGAACCCGCGGCTCCACGGCAAGCGCCCGAGCGAGCGCCACGCGCTGCCGCTGGCCGCCCGACAGTTCGGAAGGCAGGCGCTGGGCGAGGCCGTCGAGCTGCACCAGACGCAGGAGCTCGTGCACCCGGTCTTGAATCGTGGCGGCGGGTGGCCGGTCGCGACGTGGCCGGACGCGGAGGCCGAAAGCAACGTTCTCGAACACGCTCATGTGCCGGAAAAGCGCGTAGTGCTGGAAGACGAACCCGACGCGGCGGTCCCGGGCGCTGCGTTCCGTCGCGTCCTCCCCTTCAAAGCGCACAATGCCACGGTCGGGAAACTCGAGTCCGGCGATGATCCGGAGCAGCGTGGTCTTCCCCGAGCCCGAGGGCCCGAGCAGGGCCACGAGCTCTCCATGCTTCACCTGAAGACTCACGTCCCGGAGCGCCTCGAACCCACCGAAGCGTTTCGAGATGCCCTCCACGTCGATGCTCATCCCGTCTCCCCGGGGCGCTTCGCGCGGGCGGACCCCCGGTGGGGAGAGTAGATCAGGAGCGATCAATTGCAGTCGCGAACGGATCCTCGCTTCCCTGGGATCGATCGGGAGCGAAGCAGTCTTCATGCTGTCGACGGTTTCTGTCTCGCCCATCTAGAGGAGCTCCCGCAAGAACGCCTCACCCTCGGCCCAGGGACCAAACCCCGCCTCTGCGTTGATGTGTCCGCACGCTCCGACGAGCACGAGCCGCGCTCCCCAGCCGTGGGCAAACGCAAGGGCTCGCTCATAGCCCAGGTAGGGATCGTCGTTCGAGACGACCGCAAGCGTCGGAAAGTCCAGCTTTGAGATCGGGACGGGCGCAAAGCTTCGGATGGGGTCGGGGCTGCGAGAGCCGTCCACGTCGCAGGGCGCCACGAGCAGCGCTCCATGGACGGGAAGGCGAACACCCTGCGCCCAGTGGACGATCGTCACAGCGCCGAGGGAATGCCCCACGAGGACGGGAGGCGCCGCGCAGGCGCGAATCGCGCGATCGAGTGCCTCCACCCAAGCCTCACGGCGGGGTTCCTCCCAGCTCGGCATCAAGACACGCCGCGCACCCGGCAGGCCCTTTTCCCACAGGCTCTGCCAGTGGCCCGGCCCGGAGCCGTGGTAGCCGGGGACGATCAGGATGGGACGCGTCATTCCCCCGTCGAGACCAGCGCTCATCCCGCAGCTCCCCGGCGCCGCATTTTCCACTCGAGCAGCGTCTTCAAAACAAGGGTCACGAGCGCGAGCAGGGCGAGCAGCGATGCCACCGCGAACGCCGCGGACGTCTGGTACTCGTTGTAGAGGATCTCCACGTGGAGGGGCATCGTGTTCGTGTAACCGCGCACGTGGCCCGAGACCACGGAGACTGCTCCGAACTCCCCCATGGCGCGTGCGTTCAGGAGCACCACGCCGAAGAGCATGCCAAAGCGGATATTGGAGAGCGTAATCCGTCGGAAGACTTGCCAGCCGCCGGCACCCAAGGAGACGGCGGCCTCCTCCTCGTCGGTCCCCTGCTCTTCCATGAGCGGGATGAGCTCGCGCGCGACGAAGGGGAATGTGATGAACGTCGTGGCGAGCACGATCCCAGGGATGGCGAAGATGATCCGCACGTTGTGCTCGGCGAGCCAGCGCCCAAAAAAACCCTGAAGACCGAAGAGCAGCACAAAAATCAGACCAGAAATCACGGGAGAGACTGCGAAGGGTAGATCGATCAGGGTGATCAGCGTGCTTTTGCCGCGGAAGTCGAACTTGGCAATCGCCCATGCCGCAGCCACGCCAAAAAGCGTGTTGAGAGGTACGGAAATCGCGGCCACGAGGAGCGTAAGACCGATCGCGGAGCGCGCATCATGCTCCGTAATTGCGGCCACAAAGACACCCACACCGCTCGAGAAGGCGTTCACGAAGACTGCAGCCAGAGGGAGGCCGAGGAAGAGACCCAGAAAGACGAGCGCCAGACCGATCAGGACCCGCCGCACGAGGGCCGGCTCCTCGAGGGCCTGCGTGCGGGAGAATCCGCCGCCAAACGGAGCATGCGCAATCTCCTGGTGCAGGGGCGCCCCCACTGCCATTACGCCTCCTCGCGCCGGCGGGTCACGCCTTGCAGTGCGTTAATCGCGAGCAGGAGCGCGAACGAGATCACGAGCAGCACCACAGCGACCGCGGTCGCTCCGGCGTAGTCGTACTGCTCCAGTTTGGTGACGATCAGCAGAGGAGCGATCTCCGTCCGCATGGGCATGTTCCCGGCGATAAAGACAACCGAGCCGTACTCGCCCACGCCGCGGGCAAAGGCGAGTGCGAACCCCGTCGCGAGCGCGGGGAAGAACGCTGGAAAGAGAACCCGCAGAAAGGTCTGAAAGCGACCCGCACCGAGGCTCGCCGCTGCCTCTTCAATCTCAGGATCGATGTCCTGGAGCACAGGCTGAAGGGTGCGCACGACAAACGGCAGGCCGACGAAGGTGAGGGCGACGACGACCCCGAGCGGGGTGTACGCCACCTTGACTCCAAGCGGTTCGAGCAGGCCTCCGATCCAGCCGTTCTTCGAGAAGAGCGCCGTGAGCGTGATTCCCGCCACGGCCGTCGGCAAGGCAAACGGTAGGTCCACGAGGGCATCGATCACGCGCCTGCCCGGGAAGCGGTAGCGCACCAGCACCCACGCCACGATCAGACCGAAGACCGCGTTTACGCCGGCCCCGATCAGGGCTGCGCCGAAACTCAGCCGGTACGCCGCGAGCACACGCGGGCTCAGCACCGCGTTCGCGAACTGATCCCAGCTCAGGCCCGCGGTCTTCACGAAGAGACCGGCCAAGGGGATCAAGACAATCAGTGTGAGATAGGCGAGGGTGAAGCCGAGCGTCAGTCCGAAGCCGGGCAACACCGATTTTTGCTTCAAGGCGAAGGGCATAGGACCTTGGAGTTCTCCCTAGCGGCCAGGCTGATAGATCTGGTCGAAGATTCCACCGTCCGCGAAGTGCTTGGCATGAGTCGCCTTCCACCCGCCAAAGTCCTTCTCGATCGTCACGAGCTCTGGCGTGGGATACTTCTTCGCATACTTCGCCGCGATCTCAGGCAGGCTTGGCCTGTAGTAGTTCCTGGCGATGATCTCCTGGGCCTCGGGCGTGTAGAGGTATTCGAGATAGGCCTTGGCCAGCTCACTTGTCCCCTTGCGGCGCGTGACTGCGTCCACCCAGGCCACCGGCGGTTCCGCGAGAATGCTGATCGAGGGAACCACGATCTCGAACGCGCCCTGGCCGAGCTGTTCGACGGCCAGGTAGGCCTCGTTCTCCCATCCGACGAGCACGTCGCCGATACCTCGCTCGACGAACGAGGTGGTCGAGCCGCGGGCTCC
>DAIOWK010000213.1:0-6411 GCA_036758525.1 Myxococcota bacterium | reverse complement strand
GTTGCCGTTTCGGCGAGGCCGCTGCCCTCCGCTGGGTTGACGTAAATCTGGACGAAGGCACCGCACGCATTGCGCGCAGCTACTCCAGTGGAACGCACCTCGGTCCGACCAAGACGGGCCGCGAGCGAGTCGTGGAACTCTCGTCCCGTCTCCGCGCTCTGCTTGCAGCGCGTCAACCCACGATTTTGTCCGACGGGGCCCTCGTCTTCCCGAACCAGTCGGGTGGCTTCCTCCTGGACGCGTATTTCCGAAACAAAGTGTTCAACCCTGTCGTACGCGAAGCTCTAGGTTCAGAAAGGCACCACCGGCCGCACGATCTGCGCCACACGTGGGCGACGCTCCACCTGAGCCGCGGGACGCCACTCAAGTGGATTCAGGCGCAGGGCGGGTGGACGACTGCGAAGGTCCTGCTCGACACCTACGGTCACTGGCTTCCGACCGAGTCACGAGGATTCGCCGATGCGCTTACCACGGCCGAAAACGCACCCCAGGCGCACACTGGGATGAGAGCGCAACTTGCCCGTACCATTGGAGCTACTAAAAACACCGTGATTTCAACCGGTTATGAGAAATCAGATTCAGCGATGGGCCCGAGGTCCCCAATCATGCACTTCACCGAACCACCTCCCTTCTTCAGGAACTCGGAGACATTCACAACAACCGGGGTCACGCCGCGTTCACGCACTTGTGCGAGTAAGCGATCGGATACTCCCTCCGGCATGACGAGCCACGACTCACCGCCTCGCGAGAGCGTGAAGGAATTGGCAGCATAACGCACGGCGTCGTCCTCGCAGAGCTCTAGGACTTTGTCGCCGATCGTTTTGCGGACGCGCTCCCACGACTGCGGCTCGAGGGCACCCGGATATGCAAGGAGGTATTCGCGCCCGGGGCCAAAGGCGCAGAGCGCAGTATCCCCGTGGTAGTGGGCTTCGAGTACAAGCTCTACCCGGATGACCGGCCGCGGCGATACGATCGTCGATAGGGTGGGTTCGACGTCGGCGGAAGTCCGGAAGCCATACACGCGCCGCCAAGGTGGAAGCGCAAGAGCTGGGACGAAGCGCTGATGCTCGACGCGACCGTGGGTCAGTAGGTAACAATGCCCAACAGGAAAAAAATCCGCCTCGCCCTCAAAGCGCAAGCGCTTGTCGATGCGCTCCGTTCGGAATCCGTGGACTTGAAGCAGCTCCTCGTAATGCGCCCGCTCACCCGCGCGCGAGGGTAAGAGGTTGGAGAGATAGAAGGTCTTCTCGCGGAGCGGCAGATTCGCGTCCAGATCGGTCAGAAAGCCCGCATTGGCCGGGTATACGAGACCCGGCTGGTCCGCGTCTGGAGGGACCACGAGTACGCGCACTCCCAGGTCGCGGAGTACGTCGCGCAGCCGGCCCCATTGCGAGATCGCGGCAGCCCGGTCCACGATGCGTCGGGTGCCCCAGCGTGTTCGCGTGTGTGGATTCGCTCCGCCCTTGACGCTGAAGTGGGTCGGATCGCCCATCAGAACCGTCCGGAAGCCCCTTCGCTCTGCGCTCACGGCACCGGCATCCCGGGCGGAAGCACCGCCGGATCGAATCCGCCCGTGTGCTCGAGATAGGCCTGGGGCACGCTGCAATAGAGGGCCGAGAGAATGCCCGCGGGCCGGTCGTTCCCGCTGCGTTTCGTGCCCCCGAAGGGAAGTCGACCGCTTGCACCGATCGTACCGCGATTCCAGTTGAGAAGACCGGTGTGCACGCGACCCAGGGAGGAGAGGAACTGCGTGCGGTCGGCCGTCATGATCGAAGCCACGAGTCCGAAGTCACAATCATTTACCGCAGCAATCGCGTGCTCGAGGCTCTCGACCGGATAGAGAGCAACCTCGGGCCCGAAGATCTCATCCCGTTGATACGCATGATCCTGTCGCGTGTTCGTGAACCGTACGAGACCGGGTCCGATAAAGGGGGAGGGCAGCGCCGGTTCAACGTCGACCAAGCGCTCGCCGCCGGCTTCTTTGGCGAGAGCCCGGTAGCCGAGCACCTTGGCGTGTGCGGCGTGCGAGACAAGCGGGCCCATGAATACGCCAGGCTCAAGCGGAGGGCCGACCCGTACACCTCGCAGGACCCGCGCCAGACGTTCGGTGAAGGCGTCGAAGACCGGCGTTTCGACGAAGATCCGGCTCGCCGAGGAGCAGCGCTGCCCGGTCGTGGCGCAGATGGAGACCGCCGCTTCGGATACCGCGAGCTGGAGATCGGCGTCGCGCAGGACGACGATCGCGTTCTTGCCGCCGAGCTCGAGGGCCACGAGCTTCCACGGCTGGTCGAGCACCTGACTGGCAAGCTTGTGGCCTACCGCCCACGAGCCGGTGAAGAGGATCGCGTCCACATCCGGGTGGAGGGCCAGGAGCTGCCCGGTCTGTGCTGGGCCATGGACCATCTCGAGCACGCCGGGAGGAAGCCCGGCCTCCCGCCAGGCTCCTTCCACCCAGTGAGCGACGGCCGGCGCGAGCTCGCTTGGCTTCCACACCACGGTGTTTCCCATCGCAAGGGCGGGAACTATGTGGCCGTTCGGCAGGTGGGCGGGAAAGTTGAAGGGGCCGAGGACCGCGAGAACGCCGCGGGGATTGAAGGCAGCGCGCGCTCCCGCACCGACTTCGATCGGTGCCACGATGCGCATTCCCTCGGACAAGGTGACATCGACCTTGGCGGGCAAGAGCGCCGCTTCGGCCCGTGCGTCCCAGAGCGCCTTGCCGACTTCGCGAGCGAGAAGGTGAGAGAGTTCTTCGGAGCGGCTCTTTACGATCGCTGCGAAGCGTCGAAGTACCTTCTCGCGGGAGGCGAGCCCCGCATCGCGCCAAGCCGGGAAGGCGGCCCGTGCACGTGCCACAGCGCGCGCTACGGCGGACTCATCTGCGACAGCAAATGCGCCAATCTCATCCCTCGGGTCTGCGGGCGAGAAGCTTCTGAGGACATCGGGCATCGCAATCAGGGCAGGGGTGTGACGGCGATGCGATCGCCGGCTTTGACGCCCAAGGCTTCGCGGCACTCGCGGGAGACCACGGGCGCTCCGTTCGGGGAAAGTGGGACCACCGTGGCGCGGAATCCGAGGGCGGCCTCGGCGGAGAGGAGCGCGAGCGGCCCCTCCATTTCGCCGCCGCCTTCCTCGGGAAGACAGGGCAGCACGAGCTCGCGGCGGTCGCGCACCGAGGAGATGGCATCGCGCGCCGCGCCATAATAGGGTCCTCCGTCGAAGGGATCGACCTGGTTTAGATATCGAAAGCCGACGCTCTCGAGGATACGTACGGCCGCCTTCGCGGTTTCTCCGGCTGTCCCGATCATCGCCTGCACAGGTTCGGGAAAGAGCGAGACATACACTGGGTCTCTGGGAAACAGATCTGTGATGAAGCGCTTGCTGCGCGCCGAGAGGTGGTCCGCCTCTCGGAAGCTGAGGCCGGTGAAGCGCGCGCCAAACGCGTCCCAGAGCAGGTTTTTACCGGGCGCCTCAAAGGGTGAAAGCATCTCTGCGATGACCTCACGCTCGAATCGCTCCGGGTGTGCCGACATGTAGGCGAACCGCACGATGGAAAGAGCCTTGCCCCATTTTCCCGGATGCCTCCGGTAGGCAGGATCGAGGATCAGACCCCCGATCTCGGTGGGGCCGTCCTCGCTGGATCGCAGCCGCAGCTTGGTGTGGACGAAGCGCCTCCCGAGATCGCGGCTGTGGCGCTCTTCGGCGGAGACCTCGAGCCAGTAATGGGGTGATTCGGGCGTGCCGTGCTTGGCGAGAATCTGTGAGCTACCGACACAGCGGCCGACGCCAGTGTCCTCGAGCATGAAGACATAGACATGACCTGCGCGCCCCGTGTGCAGCTCCGCAGCGCTGAGGCGCAGCGAGGCCAGCGACGCATGGATCTGGCGTTCCACGAACTCGGGGTCCCCAGGCAGGTTCATGGAATCGAGCTGGCGTGCCAGCGCCACCAGGTCGTGAAGGTCGCGCCTTTCCACGTGCCGCAAGATCAACACGGAAGACTCCGCTCATGCGCGACTCGGCGCAGCGCCTTTTCGAGAATCGCAAAGCCAGTATCGAGCTCCTCCTCTGTCACATTCACCGGAAGCAGCCAGCGCAGCTTGGTCGGGCCCGCGCCGGCGCTGAAGGCAAACAGGCCCTCGTCGAAGCATGCGCGAAGCACTGCCATCGCGACCTCTCGGCTCCCGTCAAACGGTACAAACGCATGCATGGCGCCGATGCCCGAGTGCCCTGAGACAGCGACCGGAAGGCGGCGGCGCAATGCGGCGAAGCGCCGGCGGACACGGCCGCCCAATGCGGCGAGCTTCCCCCGCCGACCGAGATAGCCTTCGGCCTCGAGTCGTTCGATGATCCGCGCGCCCACGGCCATGCCCACCGTCGACCCCGCGTAAGTGCCTGCGACGAGACCCTCGCGCGGGTTGTACTCTGAAGAGAACAGCACGGCGCTGCCTTGGAGCACCTTGCCGGCGGTCGCGAGATCGACCCACGGCTCAAGCGCCAGGGTACGGAACGCGAATAGCTCGCCAGTACGCGCGAAGGTCTGCACCTCGTCCACCCAGACGGCAATACCCGCTGCCCGACAGCGCTGCATCAGCGCGACGAAGAACGAACGTGGTGCGGTACAGATGCCGCCCTCGCCTTGCACCAGTTCAAAGAGCATGCCCGCGATCTGCCCGGGATACCGTGCAAGGTGGGCCTCGAGCGCCGCCACGCTGCGAGCGGTGGAGTGCCGATCGCCGTGATCGTAGAAGGGTACGTGGAGGACGTTGCCGCGCAACGGCAGTCCTTCGCGGAAGGCCGGCTTGTCCGTGAGCTCGGCAAGCGTGGTCGTGCGTCCCGCGAAGCCGTGTTCGAAAACCACGATTCGATCGGCTGGCGCGCGCTTTTGAAAGATCATCTTCAGGGCGTTTTCGTTCGCAATCGCGCCGCAGGTGCCGAGCCACACGTGCTCGAGCCGCGTCCCCGCGTGTCGCAAAAGGGCACGGGAGAGACGCAGGTATTCGGGCCCCGGCGCGAGGTGTCCCTGAAAAACCGTGTCAGCGGCGGCGGCCACAGCCGCAATCTCGAGCAGATCGGGCTCCGAATGACCGAAGGCGTAGACGCCGATTCCGCCGATGAAGTCGAGCAGAACGCGCCCGCTCGCGAGTCGGACCCGCGCTCCCCGGCCCGAGCCTGCAAGAAGGGCTGGAAAGAGCAGCGGGCGCCCGCGAAGGCGTCCCACCTCGCGCAACGCGCGCTCGTACGCTTTGGCGTCTAAGGCCCGGGTGCCCGACTCGCGCGCCACGGCTTCGACCAGCGCGCGTGCGGCAGCTCGGACGGTCGGGGCGTCCAGCAGCGAGGTGAGCGGGTTCGCTCTTCGGGGCATGTCCGGCGTATCGGCCGGTTTCTCGCGCCGCTTGGGTGGGCTCAAAATTGCTCGCCTCGGTACGAGGGTTGTACAGGGGCTGCCGGTTCCTGACTCCCGCAGCTTCTACCCACGCGCCGGCAACCGCTTCCGCTATCTTCCAGCCGGAGCAAGCCACATCCACCGCATGTCCAACCTTCGTGAGCGTATCCAATCTCGTGCGCAAAAGGCACGCAAGCTCGTCGCTAAACGCGCGCGAACGAAGAAGCGCGTTAAGCCTTCAGGCTCGGCGCTCCCGAGTCGCCTTGACTGGGGTCCGGTCGCCCTGCGCGAATTGTGCTTGGTTCGCGCGCCCGCTGTGCCGATCCATCCTTGCGCGATGGGACGCCAGATCCAAGTAGCTACCTACAACGTCCACCGCTGGACGGGTCTCAATGGCCGGAGCGATCCGGATCCTGCGCGGGCTTGTTTCGTGATCTCGGAGCTCGACGCCGACGTGATCGCTCTGCAAGAAGTGCTGCGACCGCTCCAAGGCGAAGATCCCCTCGAGCGCCTGGCCGACGTGATGGGCCTTCATCTCGCGTTTGCTGCGACGCGCATGCACCGCCAGGGTGAACTCGGCAACGCGATTCTCTCGCGCTCGCCCATTCTCAACGTCTCGATCCTGGACCTGTCCTTCTCACGCCTTGAGCGGCGGATCGCCGTGGCGGCGCGTTTCGAAGCCGATCAGGGTTCGCTCGGTGTCGTCGCCACTCACCTTGCGCTGGTGGATCGAACGCGACACCGCCAGGTTCGCGAACTGCTCGAACACCCCCAGCTTCTCACCGGCCCGGTGATCCTGCTGGGCGATATGAACGCGTGGCGCCGCTGCAAGGCCACGCGAGCGCTCGAAGGCGCAATGCAGGGTCGCGAGGAGTTCGAGTGGCCGCCGAGCTTTCCCGCCGCCGCGCCGGTGCTCGCCCTCGATCGCGTCTACGCCCGGGGAGCACGCATCGTGGAAGTGCGCACCCATGCGACGGCGGCGGCGCGCCGCGCGTCGGATCACTTGCCCGTGCTGGCGCAGGTGGAGCTTC
>DAIOWK010000212.1:0-6453 GCA_036758525.1 Myxococcota bacterium | reverse complement strand
TGGGGATCCAGATCGAAGCGGGTGCTAGCGAGCCTGCACCTGCCCGGACCGTAAAAGTTCCAAGGGGCAACAGATGAATCACCGTCGCGTTAATCGCGACAAACAGCACGCCCGCGTCGCTCGCGACGCCAGGCTTCGGATTCAGTCGCTCGAGCTCGACCATCGCCTTCACCCCGAATGGCGTGGCGGCATTGCCGAGTCCGAGGACGTTGGACGCGATGTTCATGATCATCGCGCCCATCGCGGGATGGTCAGGGGGGACGTCCGGGAAGAGCCGCCGCATGAGAGGGGCGAGGCCACGGCTCACCGCGAGCAGCAGGCCACCGTCCCTTGCGACCCGCATCAAGCCGAGAAAAAAGACCATCGAGCCGGTCAGGTCGATCACGAGATAAACGGCGCTCTTGGCGCCATCAAACGTGGCCTTTTGCAGGGCATCCATGTGACCCGTGAATGCGGCCACACCGATCGAGGCGAGCACCATGCCGAGCCAGATCGCGTTGAGCAACCGATCCCCCACACCCCCGCGCCCGGGGCGGCGCGCGATTGCCCCGGCGCAGCCTCGGGGATACGGTCCGCGCCGTCAAGCGAGACGCCGGGTTGTATCGGCGCGTCGCGGCGCAAAGCGGAGAGGGGGGTGAAACCGCATGTGGCGCCGACTCTCAAGCGCGCTTCTGGCCGGGCTCGCCCTGGCGTGCGCACCGGCCGGACGCGCGGCCGCACCTCCTCGCGCGGCCGCGGGCGAAGCACAGGCCCCCGCCCTCGAGGCCGCGCTCGGCGTTCCCGCCCTGCGTGGTGCCCAGATCGCGGCCCTCGTCGTGAGCGCCGACGACGGGGGGGTGCGCTTCGAGCGAGATCCAGACCGGCCTCTCGTGCCCGCTTCGAATCTGAAGCTCCTGACCGCAGTCGCCGCGCTCGCGACCTTCGGCCCGTCGTATCGATTTGTCACCCGTGTACAGGCGGACACCGCGCCGGACGACGCAGGACAAGTCGGGACGCTCTACGTGCGGGGTGGGGGCGATCCGGCATTGGCATCGGAGGACTGGTGGCGCCTGGCCGCCGACCTGCGCCGTGCGGGCCTGCGAGGCGCGCGCCAGCTCGTGGTCGATGACTCTGCCTTCGACCGCGAGCGCTGGCATCCAAGCTGGGGCACGACCTCTTCACGCGCATACTTCGCACCGATCGGTGCACTCGAGGCGAACTACGGTGCCTTCCTCGTCGACGTGCGGCCCGGCGCGAGAGAGGGTGATCCGGCACGCGTGTCGGTGGATCCGCCCGTCGCCTACCTAAGACTCGAGAATCACGCGACGACCGGTCCCGCCGGCTCGGCCTTCGAGGTACAGGTCGAGCGCTCGCGGAGCGATGGCGAGGAGCCCGTCTTGGTGAGCGGTCGCGTGCCGCTCGGCGGAGCGGTGCAGAGCTTTCGACGGAGCGTTCTGGATCCCACCGCCTACGCAGCAGCCGTGTTGGAGATGGCGCTCCAGGCCAATGGCATCCGCGTCCCAGAGCCCGCGTTAACTGGCAGCGTGCCTGCGGGCGCTGTCGATCTCTTGGCATTCGAAGGGCGGTCTCTCGGCGAGATCGTTCGGCTCATGCTCAAGTACAGCAGCAACCCGATCGCGGAGACGCTCACCAAGGCCCTCTCCGCTGCGCAGGGGCAGGACCCGGCGGCGTGGGCGGGGGGCGTGGCCGCTTCGCGGGCGGCCCTCGTACGCTTGGGCATCGAGGTCGACGGGCTCGAAATGGTGGACGGCTCGGGCCTCTCGTACGAGAACCGCGTCTCCCCGCGGACCTTGATCTCGGCCCTTGGCGTTGCGCGGCGCTCGTTTGCCTTCGGTCCCGAGCTCCTGGTCGCGCTCCCAATCGCCGGCAGTGATGGAACGCTGCGTGATCGAGCGCAAGAGGTCCGAGGCGAGGTCCGGGCGAAGAGCGGGCTGCTCACACGAGTCGTCGCGCTCTCGGGCGTGGCGCGCACACGTGCGGGCGGCGATCTGATTTTCTCGATCCTCGTGAATGGCTTTCGCTGCAGCGACGAAGAGGCGATCCACGCACTCGATGGATTCGCAACGGCCCTCGTCGAGGAGCCGACGCACTGAAGGCTGACGCGGATGCAAGACCGAGACCCCGAGGCAGGCGAGGGGCATTCCCCTTCGCGTGCCTCGGAATCGCGGACGTACCGCTAACGGCCGCGGCGCGCCTTGCCCTTCCCAAGGAGGAGCCAGTCGAGTGATACGCTCTCCTTCAGGGCGAGGGTGACGAGGAAATCGGTATGCGGGGTCGTGCCGCTCTCGTAGCGGTTCACGTTTTGCTGAAAGACGCCCAGATCGCGGGCGAACTGGCGCTGGGAGCGATCCCCGCGCACCTCGGCAAGCCTCTTGGGAAGCTGCTTCTTAAGACGCTCGACTGCTGCTGACGCCATGTTGATGCCTCTCCTCCCTCCCGCGTTTCTACTTCGGTGCAGTACTCCTGCCCGAAGCCCGGGACTCTGTGCCCGATGGGCACGCAATCGTGTCACGCCATAACTTGCTGCTGAGCCGTAACGTGATGAACGCCGTCGTTCAATCTAGCACGTCACCCCGGTGCGTCACGACCGTACTGCAAGATTCCAAACCGTATGTGAGCGAGGGACTGCGACGCGCCCCACCTTCCCCGTGAGGCACGTCGGGAGACGGAGCACGAGATGCGCGTAATCGCTGGGCGACTTGGCGGTCGACGTCTTCGTCCCCCCCCGGACGCGGGCGTGCGGCCGACCTCGGACCGCGTGCGTGAGGCGCTCTTCGCGCAGCTCGGTGTGCTCGAAGATGCGCGCGTGCTCGATCTTTATGCAGGAACAGGCGCACTCGGAATCGAGGCGCTGTCTCGCGGAGCCTCAACGGCCACATTCGTGGAACGCTCGCCTGCGTCGCTCGCCGTGCTGCGGGACAATCTTGGGCGCCTCGGGCTCGAGCTGGAGTCGCGGGTCATGAGGGGCGATGCCCTCGCTGTGGTGCGCCGACTTGGTCGTTCGGCGGAGCGCTTCGACCTCGTCCTCGCAGATCCACCCTACGCCTTCGAAGTGGGCCCGACGCTGCTCACGGTGCTGGGCGGGGCGCGGATCGTGGCCTCAGGGGGCACGGTGGTGATCGAAAGCTCGCGCAGGCATCCTGTGGGGCCGGTTCCGGGCTGGCGGGTGGTTTCGGAGCGCCGGTATGGCGACACAGTGGTGACGAGGCTCACACCTGAGGTCGGGATCGGGACGCATGGCACCGGGCCGGTCCCAGCTCCGGAGGGAGGCAGAGGAGAGGAATGACGAAGGCCAAGACGAGCGGGCTTGCGCTCTTTCCGGCGAGCTTCGACCCCGTAACCAAAGGGCATCTGGACATCATCCATCGCGCGAGGCCGATCTTCGATGAGCTGGTCGTGGCAGTGGCCACGAATGTCGAGAAGAAGGGCCTGTTCACGGTGGACGAACGGCTCGAGATGCTGCGCTCTTCCCTCGCGGGGCTCGATCGCATTCGGATTGCTTCCTTCGAGGGGCTGCTCGTCGACTATGCGCGCAAAATCGGGGCCCGGGTGCTCTTGCGAGGGCTGCGCGCGATGTCCGATTTCGAATACGAGTTCGAGATGGCCCTCATGAATCGGCACCTCTACCCCGAGATTGAGACGCTGTTCATGATGACGAGCCAGGAGTTCTTCTATGTGAGCTCGTCCCGCCTTAAGGAGCTCGTCCGCTTCGGCGGGAATGTGGAGGATTTCGTGCCGAAGGGCATCGCGGAGCGCCTGCGGGATCGGCTGGGGCGCCTCTAGCTCTGCCCAAGGGGGGGCGGCGCTGCTCCGACCGGAACGGCCGAAGGGGACTTGCGGGGATGCAGTTCGCAGCACGGTCAGATCTACCAATCCTTTTCGGGACGAGCGGTTGGCGCGGAGTTCTCGCGGAGGACTTCACCGTCGAGCGGGCCCGCGCGGCGGTGACCGGAGTGGCGCGATGGCTCCGCGAACGCGCGGTCGCCCGGCCCGTATTTGTGGCCCACGACCGGCGCTTCCTGGGCGAGCAATTTGCGCTGCTGGCTGCCAGCGTGCTCAACGACGAAGGGATTCATCCCATACTTGTCGACGGCGCAGTGGCGACTCCCGTGGTTTCCCACGGGGTCGTCCGAGCCCGTGCTGCGGGCGCCCTCGTCTTCACCGCGAGCCACAATCCCGCCGCGTACCAGGGACTCAAGGTGCTGGACGCCTCGGGCGGCGGCCTCATGAGCGAGGCCACCAGCCGAATCGAAGCGCTTGCCGCGGAGGCGTTGCGGAAAGGAAGGGGAGCGGCCGCCCCGTGCCCCGCAAAGCCCCGGACCTTGGACCTCGTGAAACCCTATCTGGCCGATCTGCTCTGCCAGATCGATCGCGCGGCCTTGCGACGTTCGGGTCTGTCTGTGGTCTATGACGCGCTTCACGGAACAGGGGCGGGCGTGCTGGACGGGGCGCTGCGTCGTTGCGGGGTCTCGGTGCTCACCCTTCACGGCGACACCGACCCGACGTTTGGCGGCTTTGCCCCCGACCCGGTTCCCGAGAGGCTGCGCGAGCTCGCTCACGCTGTGCGTACGGGCTCCGGGCTGCGGATCGGCCTCGCCACCGACGGCGACGCGGACCGCCTCGCCGTGGTGGACGGCGCTGGGCGCTGCCTCAGTGAGACGCGCACCTTGGCGCTTCTCGTCGATCACCTGGCCCGCACCGGGCGTGTGCGCCGCGGTGTCGCTCTGTCGGTCGCGACGGGATCGCTCGTAGAACGGGTTGCCTCGAGCCACGGACTCTCCGTCAAACGTCTGCCCATCGGCTTCAAATACTTGACGCAGGCCCTGCTCGATGGCTCCGCCGACGTCGCCGGGGAAGAGAGCGGCGGATTCGCACTCGAGGCCTTCGCACGTGATAAGGACGGAATCTTCGCGGGCTGCCTGCTGGCAGAGCGGGTCGCCACGATGCGCCGTCCGCTCCACGCCTGTGTGCGTGAGTTCGAGCGCCTCTTTGGTGCGTCGGCGTGTGGCCGAACGAGCGTTCCCGCGACGGCGCTGGCGTGTGACGCCTTGGCGTCGCTGACCGAAGCGCCGCCCTCCCGCCTCGGCCGCGATGCCGTGCGGGGCACTGACACGAGTTGTGGTCTGCGAATCGAGCTCGCGGACGGTTTTCTCATGCTGCGGGCCTCGGGAACCGAGCCTGTGATCCGTCTGTATGGCGAGGCACCCGATGCACGGCGCCTTGCAGGGCGCCTCGCATCGGGTGCGAGGCTCTTGGCAGCGCGTTAATCTCGTCTTTGAATCGCAGGACCTCTCAAGGAATTCTCGCCTATGGGAAGCGACCGGGTCGCCAGCTTGAAGGGCCCCGCGGGTCGGGTTCTGCTCGCCGTCTCAGGCGGGATTGCTGCCTACAAAGCGCCGGAGCTCGTTCGGGCCCTCGTGAAGGGGGGCCACAGCGTCCGCTGCACACTCACCGCAGCTGCCGAACGCTTCGTCTCCCCGTTGGTCCTCAGCACCCTGTGCGGTGCGCGCGTACGCAGCTCCCTGTTCGATCCGACAGAAGAGGGTGAGATCGACCACATCGCCCTGGCAGACTGGGCAGAGCTCGTGATCGTGGCACCGGCCACGGCGCACCTGCTCGCGCGCATGGCCCATGGGCTGGCCGACGACCTTACGACCACGCTGCTCTTGGCGACCCGGGCGCCGGTGCTCGTGGTTCCGGCAATGAACGTGAACATGTGGCGCCATCCAGCGACTCAAAAAAATGTTGGCCTGCTGCGAGAGCGCGGGATACGATTCCTTGGGCCAGACGCTGGAGAGTTGGCGTGCGGCTGGGAAGGCGAGGGCCGCATGGCGGAGCCCAGCACGATCGCAGGGGCGGCCGGTCTTTTGCTGACGCCGTCTACCCTGGCCGGTGAGGTCGTGCTCGTCAGCGCCGCGGGAACGCGGGAGCCAATCGACCCAGTGCGTGCCATCACGAACCGATCTTCAGGCAAGATGGGATTCGCGATCGCGACGGAAGCAGCCCGACGCGGAGCCGAAGTCGTGCTCGTCGCGGGGCCGACCCCCCTTGCAACGCCGGCCGGGGTGCGCCGCGTGGACGTGGAGACCGCCCTCGACATGCAGCGGGCGGTCAAGCGGGAGCTCGCGGCCGCCTCGGTCGTGATCATGACGGCGGCGGTCTCGGACTTTCGCGTGGCGAAACCCGCGGATCGCAAGATCCGCAAAGAAGACCTGCCGTCTGGCGCAGGCCTTTCCCTTGAACTGGTGCGCAATCCCGACATCCTAAAGGAGATCGGCGAAGAGAAGGGCGGCCGGATCGTGGTCGGCTTCGCAGCGGAGAGCCACGATCTCATCGAGAGCGCGCGGAGAAAGCTCGCGACCAAGAAGTGCGACATCGTCGTGGCAAACGACATCACGCGCGAGGGCTCCGGCTTCGACGTCGATGCGAACGCAGTCGTGTTCGTCTGGCCCG
>DAIOWK010000211.1:2643-6454 GCA_036758525.1 Myxococcota bacterium | reverse complement strand
TGTTTCAATTGACTGCTTTGCTGTTAGCTCAACCATGCTGTTCCTTCCCTTTATTCGTTCTGAGGAACGCTGCGAGGCGAAGCCGCAAAGTGACGAGGACTAACACTGAAATCTGAAATGAAGAATGGCATTAACGATCTAGTCGCAAATGGAAATATGGGCCGCTGTGTCAAAGCGGCTTAGAGCTGGATGGGTAGTAGGCGATTGGATCCAGGTGATGTAGCGGTACGGTGGGTGGATGTAAGTGCCATCCAGGAATAAAGGGTAAGACAGTTTGTAGCAGTAGCAATAGAGGTGTGACAGTGTTGAAGGCATCGAGCAGTAGCTCTGCGCAACACGGTGAGGGGTTAACGTTAGGCGGAGTGAAGTGGTGAAATCTTTGTTGGGAAAAGCCAGCCGAAAGGTTGCCAAAACGTGCAGAATGTGATAAGGTTACAACATGAACAGGTAAGGTCCCCGGGACGGCATATTAGGGGACGTGGTTCAACGAAATTAGTATTCAGGGTAATGGGGAGGGGAGGAGAGGGATGTGGAAGAGGATACAAAGACTCGTTTTTGGCGTCGTTCCCTCCATGCTCGGGATGTTGGGCGTGGTCGCGGGGGTCGCGGGCCAGGCGCCCATCGGGAGCCGGAGAGCCCAGGGCTCCTCACCTTCACCGCCCCGGCCGGCCCCGGTCCTGACCCTCGCCCGGGCGTCATCGGACCCAAGCCCCTACAGCCTCGACCGCCAGCGCGCACGCCGGCTCGTCACTGCGGCCGAAGCAATCCGCAAGCACCCCTTCGAGGGCCTCAACCTCGGTGAGGGCAGCGGCCGTGCCGCGATAGCCCGCGAGGCGATCGCCGAGTACCAGCGAGGCACCGAGGCCTGCCAGCTGCAGGCCTTCGACCACGCGCTGGCGCTCGCCACCGAGCGGGCCAGCCTCGCGTTCTACGCGCAGGAGGGCTGGATCGATGCCGTCCGCGCGGGCCTGGTCGCGCTGCTCGAGTTCTGCGACGAGGAGCGAGAGCTCGCGCGCTACCTCGTGGTCCATTCGGCGCAGGCCGGCGATGCGGTGCTCGAGCGCCGCCGCGAGGTGCTCGCGAGGGTCGCGAAGCTGCTCGACGACGAACGTGCACCGGCGCGGGGGTATCCGCCACCGCTGAGTGCGCAGGCCGTCGCGAGCGGTGTGCTCGGCGTGCTGAGCGAGCGGCTCTCCCAGGCGCGCCCCGGCACGCTGGTCGAGCTCGCCGCGCCGCTGATGAGCTTCACCGTGCTGCCGTTCCTCGGCGTGAGTGCGGCGCATAGAGAGCTGGCTCGCCGCCGCCTGGGGACCCCGCCTGGCGAGGACGGCACGCTCCTGGATCCGCTCAGGGCTTTTCGGGGGGGCCGCCTGAACTCCCGCGCCGCCTCGGCGCTGAACGTGATCGCTGCCGAGGCTGGGCTCACCAGCAAAGAGGTGTCCTCCCGCACCGGTGTGAACGACGACGGTCAGATATCGAGGATCTTGGCGCGTTTGGAGCGCTTTGCTCTGATCGAGAACACGCACCGTCAGAGGAGTGCTTACCGCTACGCCTGGACGCTGACAGCCGCAGGCCAAGAGGTGCACGCGGCGCTTGAGCGCGAGGCAAACGCCCCCGAGCCGGTCTCGGCGTTCGAGCTGCCGGCGCGGTACGCGGGGCGCATCGAGGACCGCGCGGTCGTGATGCTCAGGGCCATCGCCGACCAGCCGTGGCTGCGCAGCGCAGAGTTGGCGCAGCGCGCCGGCGTCGATGAGCGAAGGGAGGCGACGCGGCTGCTGGGCAGCCTCGAAGAGCTCGGCCTCGTCCTCAGCGAGCGCGAGTCCCACCAGAAAGGCCCACCGAAGGTCTGGCGGATCACACCGGCGGGCGAGGAGCTCGATCAGGCGATCGGCCGCGACACTCCCGCGCCGCCGCGCAGCGTCGCCATCGATCTGATGTGGGAGTCCGGCGGGCGCCTCAGCGACAACGCGACCGCAACGATCCGCGCCATCGGCTCTGAGCCCGGCCTCTCCAACAACGACATCGCCGCGCGCGTCGGGATAACCGACGAAAACACGATGTCCCAGCAGCTTGCGCGATTGGCCAAGCGCGAACTCGTGAAGAACGCCCGGGAAGGTGGCAAGTTCAACGTCTGGCACCTCACCCCCGCAGGCGAGAAGCTCGAGCGGGCGATTTGGGCGGAGACCCCCCCGGCGGAGCAGCGCAAGTTCGCGCTCGGCCTCATGCGCGACCGCGGCGGGCGCCTGAACCACCGCGTCGTCGCCGTGATGCGCGTTATCGGGGCCGAGCCCGAGCTCAGCAACAAAGACGTTGCAGAACGTGCAGCCATCAAAGACAAGGGCACCGCCTCGGAACTGCTCGCGCGTCTGGCCCGCTTCGGCCTGATCGAGAACCTCGTGAAGGACCCCGCCTTCTTCGAGCGCAACGCCTGGCAGCTCACCCCCTCGGGCATCGAGCTCGCGAACGCGCTCACGGACGCCGCCAAATGCGACTGAACCCTCATTTTGCAGTTCGAGCTAAGCAGCCCCACGGGACTCCGGAACGATCGGCCTCCGCGAAGCGGTCTAGATCGGAACGGAGCTCCAGGCTGCGTCGTTGCCTGCCCACCTTCTTGACCGAGCGCGGCCGCGAGGTCGCGCATCACATTGAGCAAAGGGAGGCGGTACCTCGTGCTGCATAAACGGTTGTCCGGGTCGCTGGTGTTGGCGACGATGCTCCTCGCGCTGGCCGTGAGCGCCGCGCCGGCGCTGGCCGCTGTCGAAACTCCGGAAGGCTTGAAAGCGAGCGCGGTCACGGCCACGACGGCGACGATCAGTGGGGTGCTCGATCCCAACGCGGGGGGTGAAACTGGGTTTTATTTCTTTGTGTACGGGGTGGTCTCTGAACCGACCGTGTGTGGGGAAGAACGCCTGGTTTCTGAAGGGCCGGGGCATATGCCCGAAGAAGCCTTGGGGACCTATGCGGGTAAAGAAACCAAGGAAGTCGACTTGACGGGGTTGACACCGGATTCGCAGTACACGTTCTGCATGATCGCTCGCAACCCTGAAGATGAAGGAGAAATGAAGACCGCGCCGGTGGCGTTCAAAACCTCCGGTGGCACGCCAGAACGGCCCCTCACCCTCGAGATCGAACCGGCTGGCGGCGGCGTCGTGGAATGCGAAGACAAGACGGCTGCTGGCCCTAGGGAAGCCTGCAAGGGGTCATACAACGAAGGCGACAAGGTCGCCGTCACGCAGACCCCGAATGCGGGCTACGAATTCACCCCCGGATGGGGCGGGGAATGCTCGGGCACCGGAGCGTGCGAAGTCACGATGAGCGCACCGGTCACAGTGAAAGCCGCATACACCAAGATACCTCTCCCCAAGTTCCTGCTCACCGCCTCGGTGACGGGCGAAGGCGAAGTCGTGGGTGCAGCCACGATCAAATGCCCGGGGACGTGCACCGAAGAAGTCGAAGAAACGACGGAAGTCACGTTGACGGCCACGGCGAAAGCGGGCTGGAAGTTCAGCGAATGGGCACCGGGTCTCTGCGAAGGCCAGGGGGCGCTCTGCAAAGTCAAAATGCCGGGTGAAGCCGCCGGAGCGCATGCGGTGTTCGTGGAAACCAAAGCGTTCCCGCTGAGCGTGTTCGTCTCCGGCAAAGGCGAAGTCGAAGCTACCGCGGGCGCTCCGGGCACGATCTCCTGCCACTCGGGCGAAGAATGCGCGGCGGAATTCGAAGGCCAGGTCACGCTCGAAGAGAAGGAAGTCGCGGGCGCAACGTTCATCGGGTGGATCGGCTGCAAACACATGAGCGGAGCCACATGCAAAGT
>DAIOWK010000211.1:0-2543 GCA_036758525.1 Myxococcota bacterium | reverse complement strand
CGGCGAAAAAGGCGCGAACGGAGCCAACGGCGCGAACGGCGCTCAGGGTCCCGCAGGCGCCCAAGGTCCGGCAGGCCCCCAGGGCCCCGCCGGCAAGGTGGAGCTCGTGACGTGCAGGAAGGTCAAGGGCAAGCAGCACTGCACGACGAAGCTCGTCTCCGGCACGGTCAACTTCACGACCACGGGCAAGGCCGCCCAGGCGACGCTGTCCCGCCGTGGTGTGGTTTACGCAGCCGGAACGGCCCACACTGCCCGCGGGCGCATGAGCTTGCGCCTGCTGCCTGTCCGCCGCCTGCGCCCGGGCCGCTACGCCCTCACGCTGATCAGCGGCGCGGGACGCCACGAGAGGATCACGAGTGAGTCCTTCACCCTCGCTTAGCCTCGCCCTCCTTCAAGCGACCCGACGGGTCGCGCAGTGCCCCGCAGGTGCGCAAGCGCGCCGCAGCGCGCGCCGCGCTCCGGAGGGGGTACTCGCCGTCTCCATCTTCCTGGTGCTTTCCACCGCCTCCCTTGCCCTGACCGCCTGCGGCACCTCCTCCAACCCCTCGTCCTCATCCCACGCCGCTAACGCCACTGCCACGGCGACCGCACAATCCCCGGCTGCACCTGTCCGCACCAATGCCGCTTCGAGCAGGACCCCGGCCCCGGTCACCACCCGCTCGATCGCCGCCGCCCGCTTCAACCAGGCCTTCGCCACCTTCGCCTCCTGCCTGCGCTCGGGCGGCGTGCAGCTCCCCTCGCCGAAGCACGGGCAGGCGCTGAGCCTGAGGGGCGTCGATACGAAGAGCGCGACCTATCGCGGCGCCCTGGCGAAGTGCCGGACGGTGCTGAGCGCCGCGTTCCGATCCGCTGCAGCGCGACCGGCGGGCTCTCTTTCCTCCCCCACGAAAGGCTCGCCTCCGCGCACGTCCTCGCCCGCCGCCCCGACCCGCATTCCGATCTCTGCGGCGCTGCTCGCCCAGGAGAAGCGCTTCAGCGCCTGCATGCGAACGCAGGGCATCGCAACCTTCCCCGAACCGAAGTCGGGTGGCGGCTGGGACCTTGCCGCCGCCCACCTCGACACGTCAAACCCGCAGTTCCGCAGCGCCGAATCGCGCTGCAGCTCGATCCTCGACCCCCACAGCTCCCAACCGGCCGGCTGATGCGACGCAACCCCGTCCACGATCGTCACGCAGTAGCCAGAGTGACCCGACCGGAGCGCCCAGCTAGGAACGGGTCCACCCCGAGCGGCTTCCTCGCGTCGCTCCGCCCTACCGCAACCCCTCCGGCGGCGGGATTTTCAACTGCGAGCAGACGGTGCGCGCCAGCGGATATGCGGTCTCGCGGTGGCGTGGCACCGCGTGCTATGAGCTTGCCGCAGCGGAGCGGTCACACAATCAACCCGGGAGCGGAGCTGCGGCGACGGGCCCCAAGGCTGGACGCCGCGTTCACTGCTTCCCACCCGGGTAGCAGCAGTCCTCGCATAGTGATCAGTTCCGCGACTCGCGCGCCCTGGGCTTCACGCCGCGAGGATGCCGAGGAACTCCGTGCCGGCGCTCTCGCCGAGCGGTTCGTGCTCGGTGGCTCTCAGCTCGAGCATTCCGGCCAGGGCATCCAGAACCATCTCTCTGGCTTCCTCGCGCGTCTTGCCTTGACTGAGCACAGCGGGCACCTCGGGGGTCGTGGCGACGATCCAGTCGCTATCGGGATCCTGCTCGTAGAGGATCGTCAGGTTCAGGGCTCCGGACATGCTCTGAGCGTACCGCACGACCAGTCGCCCGGAGAGTGCGCGACGTACCGCTCCAGCACAGACGTGCATCTCAGGTCGGGGGGGTGGGGGATGGGTTGGCCCGAGCCGGTCTCGCCCGCAACGCGCCCATCCCTGACTGCAGTCTCGAGCCACCACAGCCTCGACCCCCACCACCAGCCGAGGGCCCGCCACCAACTCTCCTCCCACCCCTCATCGCTGCCTTTGACAAGCATCGCGCGCTTCGCGCGCGATGCGCCTGCGACGGAGTGTGACTTTGACTTTGACTCCTCGCAGGCGGGTGGCCGGCCAGGATGCACCCCCGCTGGCGAGCAGGGCAACCACAGCCCTTGTGCATGTCCGCCCCGCCAAGCTCACCCTTCGTTCGCGGAGTCGGCGGACAGGGCAGCGTCGGCCGCGCAGGCCCTGTCCGGCGGCACGCGAAGCGTGCATCGGGATCGGCTCTGCGCCGGCACGCGAAGCGTGCATCAACTCCTCGCGATGCCCGCCCGCACGCGAAGCCTGTGCCCTTCAGGGTGCGTGCATCCCGCCTCCGCCGTCCGGCTGTCCAAGGCCGCCGGTGAGCGCTCGGCTGAGCAAGCAGCTCAAGGACGCACCGAGCGAAGTGTGCGGGGAGCACATGAGCGCGGGAGGACGCAGAGATGCGCCGTTCAGCGGGGCGCTCACCCGCCCACCAACACGCCCCGCACGCGAAGCGTGCATCCGTCCCGAGGCCCGCATCCGTCCTCGCCGCCCATCGGTGAGCGGCGCAACCCCGCCCTCCAACACGCTCCCGCCGCGCGCACCAACCCTGCCA
>DAIOWK010000210.1:0-6508 GCA_036758525.1 Myxococcota bacterium | reverse complement strand
GGTAATGACGGAAACAAGGGGGTCGATGCAGCCCTCGCAGTCCTCGAGATGGCTCGTCTCCTGCCTGGGCTGGCGCGGCCGCCGGGCTCCACGGGCGGGCCGGCCTCATGACAGCCACCAAGGGATCGTCGTCGCGCCACCGCTCCCGGGAAGCGGCGCTCCAGATGCTCTACGCGATTGACCTCGGGCGGCGCGGCTCACCGGGTGACGCCACCAGGGCGGAGGAGGTCTTCCAGGGCGTCTGCGAGAACTTTGAGCTGCCCGAGGGTGCCCGGGCTTTCGCCAAGGAGCTGGTAACGGGTGTCACCGCCAGGAGCCCCGCGCTTGACGCCGAGATCGCGCGCCATGCCCAGCGCTGGCGCATCTCCCGGATGGCGGCAGTGGACCGCAACGTGTTGCGTCTCGGTGCCTTCGAGCTCTTGCACAGCGATGCGCCCGCTGCCGTCGTGATCGACGAAGCCGTGGAGCTCGCCCGCCGTTTTGGCGGGGAACGCTCGCCGGGCTTCGTGAACGGAATCCTCGATGCCATCGCGCGCTGCAGGCAGGGTGGGGAGGAGGCCTCGTGAGCAACGGCGAAACCGGTGAGCTCGCCGTCGCAGTCGAGACCGGACCGATCGAGAAGGCCGCCGTGGAACTTGTGGTCGCGACGTTCTTTGAGAACGATCGCCCGCTGCGTGGTGAGGCAGGCCGGGTCGATTGGCGCCTGTGCGGGATGCTCTCCGACCTTCTCGCGCGGGGCGCTCTCCGCGGCAGCGGGGGAGAGGCCGCCCTCATCCCGACGTTCGGCCGCCTGCGGGCGCCGCGCGTCCTGGTACTGGGGCTCGGCTCCGCGACCGGGTTTGGCGCACTGGAAGTGAAGTCCATGGCCCGTGCCGCGGTGCAGCGCTGCGCCGGGCTGCGCGTTCGCTCGATAGCGCTCGCCCTTCCCGGTCACTGGACTGGGCTCCTTCCGGTCGGTCCCTGCGCCGCCGCCGTTCTACGGGGCACAGTTGCCGGTCTCCAAGAAACGGGTGCGGCTCTGCGGATGCGCCTCGTCGTGCCCGAGGGCTCAGCCGCCCGGGCGCTCGGAGGCCTTGAAACCGCGGTGAGGCAGCTTCCCGACGGCGAGGTCACGGTCAAGCTCGCGGGGGTCGAGCCCCTCTCGGTCCTCTCGGCGCCGGGCCTGCGGGACGAACTAGAAGGAGCCTCGCCCGCCTCCCCCCGGTAGGCGGCCTGACGGGTTCCGGGAGCGGACCTGTCGTTAAGTCACACGGCGGGACGCCGATCTCTTCCCGTAGGCGCAGTCTCCGGTCCGGGGAATCTCCCCCGGGGCTCGGTGCAGCTACGCCTGAAGCGCTCTTGACTGGGAACGCCCGGCTGCGGGGTCATTTCCCGCGTCGGGCTGCTTCGCCCGGAGGGGGGATGAGCCTCGTCGGAAGCCTCGAGGATCTTGGCCTCGGGGACATCCTGCAGATCATCAGCTTGTCCCGCAAATCGGGGCTGTTGCTGCTGCGCTCCGATCGGGGCGAGGGGCGCATCACCTTTCAGGACGGGCAGGTGCGCGGCGCCCTCGTGAAGGGGGGACCGGCGGACCTGCGTGCCCTCGTGGTGAGTGCGGGAATTCTCTCCGAGGTCGAGTTCGATGGGATCGAGGCCGAGGCCCGTGCACGCAGGGTCTCGGTCCCGGTCGCGCTCGCCGGACACCCCTCCCTGCCCGTCGAGCGGCTCGACGAGCTGCGTCGCGCGCACGCCGAGAATGCGGTGGTCGAAATGTTCCGCTGGCGTGCCGGCGACTTCAGTTTCGAGATCCGCGAGGAGAGTGACGCGGATCGCGATGCGGGACTGCTCCTCACAAACGGACTCTCTGCCCAGTACCTCGCGATGGAGGCCACGCGCCTGCGCGACGAAGCGGGGCCCGCGGCGCCTGGCAGCGATGCGCCCGATGTTGCAGCGGATCCGAGCGGCTTCGTGTTCTCAGGCGAGGAGTCTCTTTCGGAGAGCGCATCCGACCTGTCCGACCAGGCGACACGAAAGGACGTTGACCTCAAGGCAGCTGCAGTCGAACTGATTGCCACTGCTGCGGTCGAAGAGGCGAGCGGCGACGAGTCGGAAGAGGTTGCGACGGTCGAGGCCAAGCCTGACAGTGAAGGCCAGATGGGCGACACGAAGGCAGCTCTCGCAGTTCCCGCGCAACGCCCGGCGACGCGCGGGAGCGCCGCAGCGACCGTCCCAAGAGAGACTGTGCATCGCGGCCCGGCACCGCCCATCATCGTAATCGATCGAGACCTAGCGACCCTCGAATGGGTGAAGTCCGCGCTACGCGGCTCCTTTCCCCGTGTGCACATCTTCCAGGTATCCGAGCACGCGATCGGGCGGCTCCGTCAATACCTCGTGAAGGGCGACGCCCCCGTCATGGTCGTCTCCGACAGAGCGCCTCCCGACCCGCTCTCGGGCGCACGGGGTGCGCGGGAGATCATCGAGCGCATCAAGGCCCAGTCGCCGAAGACGCCGGTCTTGCTGCTGCTCGAAGCAGAAGTGGGTGGCGGGCCGAAGGCGGTCGGTCGAACCGGCGGGGCCGATGCCATCACGCTGCGGCCGAGCGCCGGTCAGCTGGCCAATCCGCGCCTCGCCGAGGCTGTCGCCGAGGCCGCACGGCGGCTTGAGCAGGCGATCGGGCATTGGGCGCTGCGCGCGACCGGCGGCGTCGAGGCGCGGGGGCCACGCAGCGCCGACGTGCAGCGCCTTCGAAAGGCGAGCGAGCGCCTGCGCCAGCCCTCGTCACGAGGGGAAGTTCTGCCACTCGTGATGCGCTTCGCCGCCGAAAGCTTTTCTCGGGTCGCGATGTTCATGCTGCGCGACGATCTCGCGGTGGGAATCGCCCAGATTGGCCTCTCCTCCGCGGGCGGGCCAGACGACGCGGCGCTTCAGCGTGTGCGCGTTCCGGCAGCGGATTCGGCTTGGCTGCGGGCCGTGTGTGAGCGGCGCGCGCCTGTGCGCGGAGCTCCCTCCAACGATGGAGATCGGCGACTGGCACAGCTGCTCGGCGAGTCACCTGCCATCGAGGCTTACGTCGCACCGATTGAGAGCGGTGAACGAGTGGTCGCAGTCCTCTACGCCGACAACTTGCCCTCGGGAGCCCCGATCGGCGACACCAGTGCGCTTGAAGTGGTGCTTCACGAGGCGGGTCTGGCACTCGATCGCGCCGTGCTTGAGCGCGCCCTCGCCGAGGCGGAGACACAGGACTCGAGCCTCGACGCCTAAACCACGCAGCTAGCTGCGGCCTTTGCGCAACATAAAGACCCTCCTCCGCGAGCCCCTCACAGGCCCTCCCCGATTGCGCGCCTCGGGGCCGGAAGTGCCCCGTCTGGCTTAAGAAGCGCCTTCCCGCTGCCGATAAAGGTCCCGGTCGATCCCGTCCGAAATCCCGCAGGAGGGCCCGTGCAACGCATCCTCATTGTGGAGGACTCAGCGACCATGCGGTCGCTGCTCGCGTCGGCGCTCATCGATCTCGGGACTTCTGTCGAGATCACCGAAGCGGCGAGCGGGTTTGAGGCGCTTCGGCTCCTGCCGCGTGAGCCCTTCGACCTCATCTTGACCGATATCAACATGCCGGACATCAACGGACTCGAGCTGCTCTCGTTTGTGAAGGGCAACTCCGCGTACCGCGGCATTCCGCTCATCATCGTGTCGACGGAGGGTTCCGAACGGGACCGCGAAAAGGGACTCGGGCTTGGCGCGGACGCGTACCTCGTGAAGCCCTTCGAGCCCGACGCCCTGCGGCGGGTCGTGAGCGAGCTCTTGGCGAAGCGGCGGGACGGTTAGGCCCATGGCCCCGCGCCGACCCAAGAGCCGTCCCCGCAGCAAGGCGTACCGCGAGTTTGTCTCCGAGGCCGAAGAAATCCTGGAACGCATGCGCGGCGACCTGGCCGACCTCGCCGATCAGAAAGCGGCGAATCACGAGGCCGAGCCCGATCTTGTGAATCGTCTCTTCCGTTCGGCGCACTCGCTCAAGGGGCTGGCCGGCATGTTCGGGCTCGACGGCATGAGCCAGCTCGCGCACCACCTCGAGGACGTGCTGGATGGGCTTCGCCTCGGACGGGTGCCCCTGAACTCTCCGGCCGTCGCCCTGCTCGACGAAGCCGTGACGGTGTTCTCGACGCTCACCCAGGAGATGTCCGAGTCGTCGGGCGCGGCTCCCTCGGACGGCGTGGCGGCGGCACTGGTGGCTCGCATCGAGGCCGCGGTGCACGCGCCCACCGATGCCCGGGGCACAAGTGACCCGATCGGCCGTCTCTCCGTCGACCCCGCGTTGCTGCGGGCCCTCACCGAGTATGAAGAGCATCGCCTGCGCGAGAACCTGCGACGCGGACGGCGAATCGTCCTGGTCGAAGCGACGTTTGAGATCCTCTCCTTCGAGGAGGGTCTGGCGGAGCTGACCAAATCGGTCCGTGAGGTGGGCGAGGTTCTCTCCACGCTCCCCGCGCCGGGCGATACACCGGAGTCGCAGATCCGTTTCTCCCTCCTCGCAGCGACGGATCTGGATGAAGCCGCCCTCGAGAGCGCGCTCGACTTGCCGAACGCACGGGTCCGTACGGTTGGTGCGCCTGTGGCCCGCGGTGAAGACGCGAGCGGCTCCGAGACGATCCGTGCGTCCGCTCTAGGGGACACCCAGGTGGAAGGCGCTTCCCGAGCGCGCCCGCGACCCCTCGAGAGCCATCCCGGTGATCGAGTCGGCGACGGCGAGACCCCCGAGGGCATGCCCCACGGAGAGCACGCGGGCGGAGCCGCGGAGCTCGAGTCCCTGAAATCGATCAGTGACACGGTTCGGGTAGACATCAAGAAGCTTGACGAGCTGATGAATCTCGTCGGAGAACTCGTGATCCAGCGCTCGGCGATCGCGGCGATCGCCGCCCGGCTGTGTGCCGATCCTGCGACCGCGCGGGTCGGTGCCGAGCTTTCGAAGCTCCACAAGGGGCTTGACCGGAAACTGCAAGAGCTTCAGTCCGGGGTACTCGAGGTGCGGATGGTTCCGCTGCGCCAGGTCTTCGAGAAGCTCTCGCGCGTCGCGCGACGGCTACGCCGCGATCTCGCCAAGGAGGTTCGCCTCGAGATCAAGGGCGCCGACACCGAACTCGACAAGCTCCTCGTCGAGGAACTCGTCGACCCCCTGGTCCACCTTGTGCGCAACGCCTTCGACCACGCGATCGAGTCGCCCTCCGAGCGCGAGCGCGTGGGCAAATGCTCCGAAGGCATGATTCGTATCGAGGCCTCGCAACGGGGCAACCACGTCGTGATCGAGGTCGCGGATGATGGTCGCGGAATCGATCCCGCCGTCGTGCGAGCACGTGCGGAAGCATGTGGCCTGGTCTCTCCGGGCGAGGTGCTCTCGCACCGCGAGACGCTCGAACTCATCTTCTCTCCCGGCCTCTCCACACGCGAGGAGGTGACGGAGACGAGCGGGCGCGGCGTGGGAATGGACGTTGTGCGCGCGAACCTGACCGCCCTCGGTGGGCTTGTGGACGTAGATTCGACAATTGGACGCGGGACACGCATCACGCTCACCCTCCCCATCACGCTGGCCATCATCCAGGCCCTGATCGTCGGCGTCGGCGGCCAGCGTTTCGCAATTCCACTCACCTCGGTCCTCGAGACCCTGCTCGTCGAGCCTGCGTCGATCCAACGCAGCGAAGGACGCGAGATGCTGAATCTCCGAGGACATCCCCTTGCGCTAAGACGGTTGGCACGTGAGTTTGGACTGCCCGAAGCCGGATCCGACGCGAAGCTCTATGTCGTGGTACTCGGTTTCGGCGACTCGAGACTCGGGCTTCTCGTCGATCGCTTGGATGGCCAACAGGATACTGTGATTAAACCGATCCAGGGTCCGATCCAGAACGTGCGCGGCGTTACAGGGGCGACAGAGCTCGGGGATCAGAGCGCCGTGCTCGTGCTCGATGTCTCCGCTCTGGTCGACGACGCCGTTCGACGGCGGGAGGCGGCGTGAGCCGGGCAACCTACAGCACTGAACTCGACCCCGCTGCCCTCGATCCAAAGGCGCAGGGGAAGGCGGCGACCCGGAGTCTCGACTGGGAGCAGCTCGCACGCGCCGCCGCCGACGGCCCGCAGAGCCGCGACGATGCCACGCTTTTGCGTGAGTTCCTCACGTTTCAGCTCGCGGGAGATCCCTACGCCGTACCCGTGGAACGTGTCCGCGAGATCGTCCGTATGCGCCCGGTAACGCCGATCCCGCGCGTGCCTGCAGCGCTGCGCGGCGTGATCTCGTTGCGTGGAGAGATCGTCGAGGTTGTGGACCTGCGGTTGCAGCTCGGGCTCACGCCGACACAGCCGACCCGCGCGAGCCGCATCATCGTGTTGCACGGGGACGACGGCAAAATGAGCGGTCTCTTGGTGGATGCGGTGACCGACGTTCTGCGCGTGACCGAAGAGGCGATCCGATCCGATGGATCTGGAGAATCAGGGCGCGTCGGGGCGCTCTGCGTCCGGGGCGATCAGTTCATTTCTGTCCTCGATT
>DAIOWK010000209.1:0-6511 GCA_036758525.1 Myxococcota bacterium | reverse complement strand
TCGACCAAGTCATCCTGCTAAATCAATCCGGCAACAACACCCACGAGGACATCTGCTCAAGCCTCGAGCTCTTTGCGCGGGAGGTGATGCCGGAGTTCCACGCTCGCGAGCCCGAGCACCAAGCCTGGAAGCGTGCGGTCTTGGCCGGCGAGATCCAGCTCGAAGAGGTGAACCCCGAAGAGCACACCTTCCGCACGTCCGCGGCTCCGACGCTTCCTCCCGACGAGAAGCGAAGACAAGGACGAGCGGCGTCCGGCGCCTAGACGAAGCGTGGAGAAGCCCCTTCGCGCGCTCCGGGTTCTCGACCTCTCTCGCGTGCTGGCAGGTCCCTTCGCCGCGCGCATGCTCGCGGATCTCGGTGCAGACGTCGTGAAGGTCGAGTCGCCCGAGGGCGACATCACGCGTGGCTGGGGTGCCATCCGCAATGGGCTTAGCGGCTACTTCACACAGCAAAACGCCGGGAAGCGCGCGGTTTGCATCGATCTCGAGGCGGCAGGTGGCGGCGAGCTCCTCCAGCGCTTGGCAGAGCGGGCGGATGTTCTCGTCGAGAACTTCCGGCCTGGCGTCCTCGAGAGCCACAGACTCGGCTGGGAGCGCCTCCACGCGCTGAACCCCCGTCTTGTGATGCTCTCGATCTCAGGCTTCGGGGCCAGATCTCCTGAGGCCTATCGCCCGGCCTACGCCTCCGTGCTTCACGCCGAAGCGGGGATCGTCGCGCGCCAGGCGGAGTTCGATGCGACGCGACCCAGCGACCCGGTGCTCTCGATCGCCGACACGAATGCTGGCCTGCACGGTCTTGCAGCCGTTCTCGCGGCCCTTCTGCAGCGCGAACGCACTGGGCTCGGGCAGCACGTCGACATCGCCATGCTCGAGGCGATGCTCGTGACCGACGATTACGCCCACTTCGCCCTGGACGAGACTCCGCTCATCCGGGGCGGTGGCGAGATCTGGGACGCGCCGGGGGGGCCGATCATGATCACGGGGGATTTCCGGTACATCTGGCGCGTTCTCACAACGAAGCTTGGAGTCGTCGATCCGACGCCCTCCGGCGCAGACCTCGGGGAGAAAATTCGCTCCCGTCGCCAGGCAGCCGCAGACTTCTATCGCTCGTTCCCCGATCGCGAGAAGCTCATCGCGGCGCTCGACGCGGGCAATCTCGCGTGGGGCGACGTGCGCTCCACCGAGGCCGCCTTCTCTTCTCCGACTGCTCGGGCGCGGGGGACGGTTGCCGAGGTGGATGACCGGGGAGGCGGTACACGCCGCGTGGTCCAGTCGCCTTATCGCTTCTCCAGCGCAAAGAGCGGTGTGTGCGGCAGCGCAGCCTACCGGGGCGAGCACAACCGAGAGGTCCTGGCCGAGTGGCTCGCGGCATCGCAGGACGAGATCAAAAGGCTCGAGGAGGCAGGCGTCCTCCTCGCGGAGAAGGGAACGTGAGAAGGCTTGAAGGCAGGGTGGCCGTCATTACGGGGGGTGCGAGCGGGATCGGGGCTGCAAGCGCGCGGCTCTTCGTCGCGGAGGGGGCACGCGTCCTCGTGGCCGACATGCAGGAGGATCGGGGGAAGGAGATCGCAACTGAGCTCGGCGAGTCCGCCGCTTTCCGGCGCACCGACGTAACCCGCGAGGAGGACGTGAAGACTGCAGTCGACGAGGCCGTCGCGCGCTGGGGCCGCCTTGACTGCATGTTCAACAACGCAGGCTTTGGCGGAGCACTCGGTCCCATCGAGTCCACGAGCGTCGAGGAGTTCGATCTCACCTTCGACGTGCTCTTGAAGGGGGTTTTTCTAGGCATCAAGCACGCGGCGCCGATCATGAAGAGACAAGGCGCGGGCTCGATCATCAACACTGCTTCCGTGGCGGGACTCCAGACCGGGAACTCACCGCATCTCTACAGCGTCGCCAAGGCTGCTGTCATTCACCTCACGCGCTCGGTGGCGCTCGAGCTCGGTGAGGCGGGGATCCGCGTCAACTGCATCTGCCCGGGCATCATCGCGACTCCGCTCGCGGCAGGGAGGACGGACGTGAGCGAGGAGCAGCTCGTGAAGCTCCGAAGAGCGCTCGCGGGGAGCCAAGCCCTTGGCCGAATTGGAGATCCAGAGGACATCGCGCGCGCAGCCCTCTGGCTCGCGAGCGACGAGTCGAGCTTCGTCACCGGCCAGGCGCAAGTGGTGGACGGCGGGGCTTTCGCCGGTCGTCCGTGGAAGAAGCAAGCGGATTGGATCACACAGCACCGGCCGATCCGCATGTATCGGCCGGCGGGACGCTGACCAGGCTCAGCCCTCCAAGCTACTGATCGACGAGCGGTCGAAGGGCGACGAGTCACACACCTCTTGCCGCTAGGCGCAGGACGGAGCGGCAGGGGCGACCTCGAGCAGATTGAAGCTCGCGCGCAGCGTGAGCGCCGAAGTTCCATCGCCAGTCGTCGGCTGGAGGAACAGGTCGAAGGCGTCGCCTGTGGGTGGCGTGACGGTGAAGGTGCCCTCGGCGAGCGAGACGCCCGGGGCGCTAAAGATCAGCGTGAACTGATTGGTATCCGCCGACGCGGGCCCATCGACCACCGCGACAAGCTGGATGGGCGCGGGAGTCGTGCCTGAAAGGTAGAACCACTGGCCCACGAGTCCTTGGAAGGTCGCCTCGGTGGGAAGAGTCCCGCCGGCCGAAGTCGAGCCCACGAGCCAGGGGGAGACGCCCGCGAGGATGATCGCGGTTGCTGTTCCCTTTAAGAAGTCCCGTCGGTCGAGATCGTGAATCCCAGTCTGCGCACTCCTGCGCGGCTCGCGGGGCATGGCAGCTCCTCCCTGCGTCGAGGCGAGATCCACCTAGACGCCATCGCGTCGGGCAGCGTATTCTACGCCGAATTCGCGGTGTTGAGGGAAGCGTCGATGAGTGAGCCGTTCCTGGGTGAGATCCGGATTTTGAGCTTCGGCTTCCCGCCGAAGGGCTGGGCCTTCTGCAACGGACAGCTCCTTCCGATCAACCAGAACGAAGCCCTCTTTTCCATCCTTGGAACGACCTACGGCGGCGACGGTCGCACGAACTTCGCCCTCCCGAACCTGCAAGGGCGGGTGCCGCTCCACTTCGGCCAAGGAATCGTCCTCGGACAACAGGGCGGCCTCGAAACGGTGACGCTCTCGATCCCGCAGATCCCCTCGCACGCTCACACGCTTGCGGCCTCGACCGATCCCGCGGTGGCCATGCTTCCCACGGGAGGTGCACTCGCCAAGGAGCCGCGATTCGGCGCCTACGTGTATGCGGCGCCAGCCGTAGCCACGCCGCTTCATTCCGACTCCCTCGGCAATACCGGGGGAAGCCAGCCTCACGAGAACATGCAGCCCTTCACCGTGCTGAACTTCGCGATCGCATTGTCGGGCATCTTCCCCTCGCAAAACTGAGCGCGCGGGAACAGGAAACGGGGATCGGACATGAGCAGCCCTTTCGTTGGGGAGATCCGGATGTTCGCGGGCAACTTCGCGCCAGCGGGCTGGGCATTCTGCGACGGACAGCTCCTCCCGATTTCAGAGAATGAGACGCTCTTCAATTTGATCGGCACAACCTATGGTGGCGACGGTCAGGAGACCTTTGCGCTCCCCGATCTGCGGAGCCGCGTCCCGATCCATCAGGGCACCGGTAGCGGACTTTCAACCCGCATCCTCGCGCAGATGGGAGGGGTCGAGGACGTGACACTCGCCCCCGCGCAACTCCCCCTCCACAACCATCCCCTCGTCGCGGCTGCGACGCCCGCGCAGGCGACGGCCGAGCCGATGGGGAGCGTTCCCGCGATCGCGAGTACTGCGCTCTACTCGGCGCCCGTATCGGGAACGCTCGCCATGGACCCGGCGGCGGTGGGTACCTTGGGAGGCTCAGAATCCCACACGAACCTGGCACCCTTCCTGTGCGTGAACTTCATCATCTCCCTCTTTGGCATCTTCCCCTCGCAGACCTGAGGAGGATCCATGTCCAATCCCTTCGTCGCCGAGATCCGAATCTTCTGCGGGAACTTCGCGCCGAAGGGTTGGGCGTTCTGCAACGGCCAGATTCTCCCGATCTCGCAGAATACGGCGCTCTTCTCGCTCCTCGGCACGAACTTCGGCGGCAACGGAACGAGCAACTTCGCGCTTCCGAACTTGCAAGGCTCGTTCCCCATGCATGCGGGGGGAAGCGGAGGCCCCGGCTTGACTCCGCGGACGATCGGCGAGCAATCGGGGACGGGAACCGTGACGCTCATCGCTTTGCAGATACCCGCACACACGCATGCCCCCTTTGCGAGCGCAGACTCCGCCGCGAGCAAGACGCCGGTCCCTGGGTCGACCGGCGCGGTGATGCTTGCAGGAACGTCGGTACCGGTTTACGGAGCACTCACGGAGCCCACGTCGCTCGCGAGCTCCGCGATCGGAACGGCGGGCGGGGACCAGCCGCATGAGAACCGCCAGCCCTATCTCGCGCTTAACTTCATTATCGCGCTCCAGGGAGTTTTCCCCCCTCGCAGCTGAGGCGACGCTTGCGACCCACCGCTGTGACCTTACGCCCGGCGCGCGCGGACGACGCCCCCTTCCTCCGTCGTCTCTATGCCAGTACGCGTGAGGACGAGCTCTCGGCCCTCGCTTGGAGCGTGGCCCAAAGGGAGACATTCCTCTCGCTCCAGCTCGAGGCGCAGGACCGTCACTACCGGGCGCACTACCCGCAGGCAGGGTTCGACGTGATCGAGCGCGACGGCGCGCCCGTGGGGCGCCTCGTCGTCGACCGCGGCGCGGGCGTGATCCACCTGCTCGACATCGCCCTCCTGCCCGCAGAGCGCGGCGCGGGCCTCGGCGGCGCGCTCTTGCGCGAGCTCCAGAAGGAGGCCTCGGCGCGAGGGAGCGCCATCCTCCTCCACGTGGTGCGAACGAGTCCTGCGCTCCGCCTCTATGCGCGGCTTGGATTTCGTGTACGCCGCGAGGAGTCGGTCTACGTCGAGATGGAGTGGCGACCTCAGGACGAGGCACCCCTCGAGGCTCAGCCGAAGACCGCCTCGTAGCGCACTCCGCCCTCTTTGCGGCCCAAGGGCACGAGGAAGATCTCGAGGACGCCGAGCGCGGAGTGCTCGAGCCCATAGGTCTGCTGAGGAAGGAGAGGTGCTCCCGGACCCAGGAACTCGAGGGAGAACCCTGCACGCCCCCTCTGCGGTGCGCCGGCGCTGGTGAGTTCAGCGCGGAGCAGCACGAGCTCGAGCGCTCCGCCTGCGTGAGCGAGACGGAAGACCTGCCCCACGTAGGGAGTGAAGTCGTCGATCGTGAGGGTCGCGAGGCCCCCGCCGGCGTCGCTAAAGGGCTTCGACGAGGTGGAGTCAGATTGCGCGGGCACGGGCGCGCCGCACGCACCCGAGGAGCACGATGCCTCCCGCTAGGAGCAGAGCCGTTGCGGGCTCAGGGACTGTCACCACATCGAGTGCGATCGTGAGGCTCCCGACGTCGATGCCCGGGATGTCGCCAATCTTCACGGTGTCGATGGGCACCGTGACCGAGTCTCCGGTGAAGCTGACCGCGCCCAGATCGGAGAGATTCGTCGTCGTTACATGGATTCCGATGATCTCTGTGGACTGGCCGAAGAAGACGAGGTTCGAGAAGGTGAAGTGCGTGCCGCTCGGGTAGCCGGTGGAGCCGCCCGGCGCACCTTCCTCCAGCGAGAGCGCGATGCTCTGCGCCCCGATGTCGACGCTTTCCGTCGGGAGGAGGACGCCTCCAATCGAGGAGCCGTCTCCCGGCGTGATCTCCGCGCTCGTAGTCACGACGACGTTCTGGGAAAGCGAGAGCGATCCCCCATCCGTGAGGTTCACACCGACGGTCTGGCCGATCAGTGAGGAGAGGGCGACGTTCGGTGCGAGGAGAAGGAGGAGTGCTGCGGCAGCAACCGCAATGGGCTTCGGGACGGGCAGGACCATGTGGACCTCACCCCTTCCCGGACCAAATCCTACCCCGAACCTGGGCCGGAGGGGAAAGGCATTCCCCCTCGGGATCGGGAGTTCGGGGTCTTTCGCGAGTCCAGGCCCGCGGTTGATAGGAGGGGTTGATAGGAGGGACTGGGAACTGAGCGGCCTCTAGACGCGGGCCTCGGACGCAAACTCGGCGAGCCGCACCGGCATGCGACGAGCGCCCCACGTGCCCGGAGAATCCTCGAAAACCCCTGGGCAGCGTGCGCCGCAGCGACAGCGTCCATCGGAATCGAGCTGCCACGCCGTGATGTCATAGCCGTCGCGGCCGACGAGAAGCGTCCCGCATGACGCGCAGGTTGTGCTCTGGCCCTCCTCGTCATGGACGTTGCCCACGTAGACGTAATGGAGGCCGTGGGCGCGCGCAATCGTGCGAGCGCGGCGCAGCGTCGCAGGCGGCGTCGGGGGCTTATCGAGCATTCGCCAATCGGGATGGAACGCGGTGAAGTGCCAGGGCACCTCCGGACCCAGGTTTTCCGCGAACCAGCGGCTCATCGCCTCGAGCTCCGCGGGGGAGTCATTTTCGCCAGGGATGAGGAGGGTTGTCAC
>DAIOWK010000208.1:0-6534 GCA_036758525.1 Myxococcota bacterium | reverse complement strand
ACCATGACTCGCAGGAGCAGGAGCTTCACTGGTGGCGGCGATGAGGCGACGCGCGACGGTGACGACACACGAGGAGCGCGTGCGGCTCTTGGAGCTGCTCGCCGTGCACGACCTCGCGAACATGCCGCGCGCTCGCGTGGTCGAGCTGATCGTCAGGACGGGCATGTTCACGGCGAGCCGCTTGGAGTGGATCGACCCGGGAGCGGTCGCCCAAGAGTTGCTCGACGAGATCAAACAGCGGGACATTTTTGACGGAGGGAGACGAGATGAGTGAGCCGAGGATGTACAAGGCTTCTGATTTCGACGAGTTCGAGAAGATCGGGCGCGCCGCGGGAAGGATGCCCACGGACTACAGCCCCGTCGATGACATGAATATCCGCGACCTGTTCGCCGCCCTCGTCGTTGCAGGGTTAGTGGCAAGCGGGAGACAGCGGCTCATTGCAATCTCAGCAAATCCACAGCTTTGTGAGGCGACGCACGCGTCGCGTCCGGGTGTCGATGGCTCCATGGACGCCGCAACCGATTATGCGTACTGCATGGCTGATGCGCTGATGAAACGTAGGCGCAAAGAAGCGGAAGCGATTGCGCGCACGATGAAGAGCGTGGAGGGGGATACCGGCGAGGAGGAGCCCACGGCATGACCGCGAGCGCGACACACGCCGGCGCAGGCGGCATGCCGGAAGAGTTCAAGCTCGCGATCTTGGACTACGTCGTTCCCGACTGGCGCAACGGGAAGCGCGATTCGAGCGGCAACCGGCGCGTGAGGTGCCCGCTGCACCAGCCCGACAAGCGTCCGAGCTTCGACGTTCACGAGGAGAAGCTGACGTGGATCTGCCGCTCGCATCCAGACTGTGGGAGCGGCGGGGCGTGGGATCTCCTCGTGCGCGTCCACGGAGAAGAGGGAGCGCGACGCTTCGCCAGTGAGTACGGGAAGCGCGAGCGGGGCGAGGAGGCGAGCCGCGCTTCCGTGCAAGTGCTCGGCCCGCCCACGGAAGCGATCGTGACCTCCCTGTGTCAGGCGGGGCGGTTGAAGCACGCCGCGACACTCGACGCCGTCGGCGCGAAGCTCGTGCACTGGGACGGTGACAAGTCCGTCGGCACGCGGTGGCTCGGAATCCAGACGCTCGCGGGCTCGTACAAGCTATGGGCGCTCGACTCCGAGGACCGCATTGTCGTCAGGGCCGATGGCACGCTCACCCGTCGCAACGCTGGCCCCGTTTCAGTCTTGCTTTCCCCCGCGCTGCGAGATCGCAACGGCGCGCAGATCGAGCGGCTCTACGACGTCGAAGGGGAATCGGACTTCCTGGCAATGATCGAGGCGGGCTTCTCTCACGTGCTCTGCGGAACGGGTGGCGCGGGCACGCTGAAGGGTCACGAGACCCACGCCGAAGCCCTCCGCGCGATTTTCGCGTCCGCTGAGGTGGTCGTGATCGGCGACCTGGACGACGCCGGAAAAGCGGGCGCCGAGAAGCGTGCGGCCTGCTGGCTCGGGCTCGGTATCCCGGTGCGCGTCCCCACCCTCCCGGCCGAACTCGGCGAGAAGGGAGATGTCCGCGACTTCCTGCGCGGGCTCGGCGCGGCAGACCTCGATGCGCTCGCCGACACCGCGGAGCTTCGGCAGCCGAAGGCCACGGGCAAAGAAGAGCACGCAGAGAAGGACCATGACGAAAACGACAAGCCCAAGCGCCCACCGCTCGACATCGCCGCCGTCGGCTTTACCGGGGACCGTCTGCGAGCGATCCGCACGCGCGTCACCGCACCTTCACCGCTCCCCGGCATTCTCGACGCCGAACCCCATCTGCACCTTCTACAGGGAAGGCAGAAGGGAGGAAAAACCACCTTCGCGCTCTCGCTCGCGCGCGCCTGGGCACTCGGCGTTCGTCCATGGCCAGGGGCTCCGTCGCTGCCTGGCACGCGCGTCCTTGTGCTGAGCCACGAGCAACCCGTGAAGCGGCTCGATGACGTGCTGCGACGGCTGCAGGAGCACGCAAAGGATGGAGCCGAAGGCTGGGAGGACCGCGTCGTGCTCCTGGGGCGCGATCAGGACCTTCCCAAAGTCGGCCGCTCCCTCCTGACGCTCAATGCGGAGTCGGTCGCTGAGATTCGAGCTGCTCTGCTCGCCGCACGCGAGGCCGGCGATCCGTTCGGCCTGCTCGTGCTCGACTCCCTCTCGCGGCTCCTTCCGCCGGGCATTCCAGAGAACGACAACCCCGAGATGTCGGCGTGGCTCGATGCCCTGGAGGACCTTGCGATCGAGGCGGGCATCTGGGTCGTGCTCGTGCACCACGTCGGCCATTCCGACGCCCCAGGCCGGAGCGAGGCGAGAAGCGCCGGGCGCGGGGCCTCATCCATCGGCGCCGTCGCGCAAGTCACATTCCTCTTCGAGCGCGTGCCCGAGGAGCCCAATCGCCGCCGCCTCAAGATCGACGGCAACGCCGTGCTGCCACGCGAGATGATGTTCGACACCGCCCCCGCGGACGCCGAAGCCGGCTCCCTTCTCTACTTCCACCCCACCGACCCACTCGCGCACTACGACCTGGACGAGCTTTTGCCCGTCGCGCAGCCGGTCTCGAAAAACGAGCTTGCCTGGAAGCTCTCGGGCAAGACGCGGATCGTAGGGAAGAGTCCGCCAGGAGGCGCGATTCGCGATGCGAAAGAGCTTGTCGAACGACTCGTGAAGGCTGGTCTTGCCGAGGTGATCCCCGGCCCGCGCGGCGCTGAAATGGTGATCCGGCGCCGCAGCGAGGCGGCAGCATGATGAGAATTCGACTCGACCATGCCCTGACCGTGCCCACCGTGCCCCGACCGTGCCAGACAGGGGGGCACAGTCGCGCGAGTGACCGTGCCACCGTGCCCCTAAAGGGGCACACGGTTGGGCACGGACGTCAGACACTCGCGCTGGGCACCGTGCCACCGGGCTAGGCACAGACGAGGAAGGAGAAGACCCGTGGAAGTGAAAGATCTAACCGCCGACTCTGCCAAGACCTTCCGACCGACCCGACGCACAGTCGTCGCGCTCCGCAAGCCGGCCGAGATGGCCTGGAGCGAGTTCGCGGGGCTCAAGGATCGCATCGTTCGCGCCTGCGTGGACGCGGGCGATTGGTGGGACGTCGCGACCCTCTTTCAACCGAAGGTCTCCTACGAAGGTCACTTGCCGCCCGGTGCCTACGTGATCGTGTCGGAGATCCCGGATCTCACTGAGGTGACCACCGATGCGTGAGCTGGCTACTCTCAAAACCCTCAAAACGCCCGCCTCGCGCTCCCCCTCCTCCCGCTCGCGTACCCGTGCCGGCCGTGTGATGACCCCGTCACAGGCTCGCGGATCTGTGTCGAGCGCAGCGCTACCGCCGATAAAGGAAGGCATCCATACCTTGCACGCACCTTCGCGAACCTTCGCGATGCAACGGCGCACCTTTGCGAGCGCCACTACGCGCGACCCTTCCTTGAGCACCGCGAGGAGGTCTCATGGCGCGCGCTAGGCGTGGCACGCCCGAGTGGACGGCGCGCGTGGGCGAAGGCAAACGGCGGGCGCACGAGGAGCGCGCCAGGCGCGAGGCGCTTGAGGCTCGCCTGCGCCGCGAGGTCGAGGCGGTCGAGCCTGTGCACATTCGGCGATGGCTCGCAGACGGCGTGGTGGCGGACGAGCTGCGTCCTGTGGTCGAGACCCGCGCCGCGTGGATCGTCGAACTCGCGCAGGACCTCGGAGGTGCGTCGGATCTGACGGCGGCGCAGCGCGGGCTTCTGGACTTCGTGTTTAAGCTCGTGGTGGCGGCGGATGCGACCTTCGGCCGCTTCCTTCGAACGAACGAGCCGAGCGAGCTGGAGAGGCTGCCCGCGTTCGTGACCGCAGCGGCGAACATACTCAAGGCGCTGGGATTGAAGCGCCAAGAGCACGAGATCGAGGACTTTCATGCGTACGTGGCGCGCAAAGATGCCGAATCCGCTGCCACGCCCGCGCCTTCGATGCCTGTAGCGCCGAACGGCAGCAACCCTGAGCCACAGTCCGACCCCGCGCCGATCATGGCCTCTGGGCGTGACCCTGGCGCGCCTGGCGAGGTGCCGTCGTGATCCACCTTTGCGTGACGGATGCGGTCGTGTGTGTCGCTCGGGGCGCTGGCCTTCAGTGTCTTCGCCACGCGGGGTGCGTTAACCCCGGTTGTGCTGGTCCTGTCGGCCCCCGAGCGCATGGCTCTCAACGTGGTGGGGGGTGCGATGGTGCAGGCGCGCGGTGGCGGTCGAGGTTGAGCGGCCGCTCCGTGCGCCGCCCGCTCGAGGTCCGGCGTGGTCGGTTCCCCCTTCCGCGCCGGGTCTCGGGCCTGGGCCGCTCTATGTCCAGCGCGCGAGCCCCTCGAGACACTGGGAGGCTCGTCAGAAATTGCCGCGCAATTTCCGGGGACCTTTCGGGGGGCACGCGATGAACATCATTGAGAGCATCCACGATCGTGCCTTGCTCGGTGCGAATCCGTGCTTTGCGGACCTGCGGACATGGAAAGCGCAGCTCGTGCTCTTGAGCGCGATCTATGGGCTTGACCTGGATCCCGAGGGCGTGGCGCTCTTCAAGAAGCACACGGGCAGGTCACGTTACGCCCCGCCGCCTGGGGGCTGGCCGATCGTGGAGTTCCTGGTGGGCCGGCAGTCGGGCAAGACGGAGATCTCCGCCGCGTTCGTGACCTATGCGGCCGTCTCCGCGCCTTTGGTGCGAGGTGGCCAGCGATACGCCTTGCTGGTTGCGCAGAACCAGCGCGGGGCGTGCCGCAATGCCTTCGCCCGCGTGAAAGCCTACTTCGACGCCTCGCCGACGTTGCGCCGGATGATCGTGGCTGAGACGCAGGACTCGCTCACGCTTTCAAACAACATCGTGATCGCGGCATACCCCTGCAACCCGGATGGCGTGCGGGGCCTCATCGTCACGGGCGCTGGGGTTGACGAATGGGAGTTTTTCCGGAACTCGGAAGGCTACGACACGAGCGCCGAGATGCTTCGCGCGGTGCTCGCCACGGTCGCGATGACAGGCGGCAAGATCTTCATCTCGACGTCCCCTAGCGGCCAGGTCGGCCACAAGTGGGAGTTCTATCGGAAGCACTACGCAAAGGACGATTCGAGCGTGCTGATCTGGCAGGCGAGCGCGCCGGAGATGAACCCGCTCTTGAGCGCCGACTATCTGGCGCGAATGCGCGAGGTCGATGCCTCGGGCTATCGCTCCGAGGTGATGGGCGAGCACGCCGCGGGCTTGAGCAACCTTTTCGATCCCGAGGCGCTCGATCGCTGCATCGCGCGGGACCGTCGCGAGCTGCTTCCGGCCGCCGAGCTTTCCTACTCGGCCTTCGTCGATCCGTCCGGGGGATCCCGGGACGCCTTCACGCTCTCCATCGGCCATCGGGCAGACGAGCGCGTCGTGGTCGACCTGGCCCGGGCATGGCACCCGCCGTTCAACCCGTCCTCCGTGACCTCGGAAATGGCCGACCTGCTCAAGACGTATCGCGTTGCGAGCGTCCAGGGGGACCGCTACGGCGGGGAGTTTCCGCGCGAACTCTTCCGCCGGCACGGCATTGACTACGTGCTCGCGGATCTCGACCGCAGCGCGCTCTACCTGGAGCTGCTCTCGAACGTGAACGCGGCGGCGATCGAGCTTCCCGATGATGCGCAGCTCCTTCGTGAGCTTCGCGAGCTTGAACGCAGGCGCGGTCCGAGCGGGAGAGATCGTGTGGACCATCGGCCAGGCGCGCATGACGACCTTGCGAATGCGGTCGCAGGGGTGTGTCACCTCCTCGCCGGCCCGGCTTTGGAACCCCCGATGCTTTGGGGAGGGCCGAGCCCGATCGCGGACGGGCGCCCGCTCACGATTCAGGAGATGAACAAGCACTTTTTCGGCGATTGAGAGACCACCACGCGGCCGAGGCCGCCAAGGAGAGACTGTGCGTTACGTGAACCGAGCGATTGGAGTCGAGGGCACGCATCGGTGCCCGTACGGATGTTTGGTCCCCAACTCGAAACGGTGTGACCACGAGACCGGGCGCATGGCTGGCCCGACGAGGTCGGCGCGTCCGGCGCAGCGGTCGACCTTGGCGCGAGACGTGCGGTCGGCCTACGAGGCCGTCGTGAGCAAGGCGATCGACGATCACTGGCCCGTCGAGATTGATGGCTCGCCCATCACGGACAGCACGCCGGAGCAGGAGTTTGCGCAGCAGGTTCGAGAAGATCGCGAAAAGCTCGCGGTCGAGCGGCGCCTGCGCGAGCGCGTGGAGCTGCGAGCGATGGCAGAACTGGATTCCGACTATGCGAAGCGTGCGCCTCAGGCCCACGTGTTTCGCTGCTGCTGAGGAGGAGAACCGATGGACATTCTCAGCCTATCCGATCCCTCGCAGCACCCGCGTGTCAAGGCCGCTCTCGAGCACGTGGCGCGGCTCGAAGCTCAAGTGGACCGGGCAACCGAAGCGCTGCGGGAGGCCGATCTCGCACTCACCGACGCAGAGGATGCCGCCGCAGACGCCAGTGCGGCGGGCGCCAAGCTGGATATGGGGCCGGTCGAGGCGG
>DAIOWK010000207.1:0-6620 GCA_036758525.1 Myxococcota bacterium | reverse complement strand
TGCAGGCGCCCTACAACGACCTGGACGCGGTGGCGAGCGCATTCGAACGCTGGGGCCGGGAAATTGCAGCCGTGATTGTCGAGCCGGTCGCGGGGAACATGGGATTCGTTCTGCCTCAGTCCGGATTCCTCGAGGGCCTGCGCAGCTTGTGCGACGCACACGGCGCCCTTCTCATTTTTGATGAGGTGATGACGGGATTTCGGGTGGCGTACGGGGGAGTGCAGACGCGATTCGGTGTGCGGCCCGATCTGACATGCCTGGGCAAGGTGGTAGGGGGAGGCCTCCCGGCGGCGGCTTACGGCGGGCGAGAGGACCTCATGACGAAAATCGCGCCCGAAGGTCCTGTCTACCAGGCGGGCACACTCTCGGGAAATCCCCTCGCGGTTGCGGCGGGGCTCGAGACCCTGCGGCAGCTCCGGCGGCCCGGTGTGTATGAGCAGCTCGAAGCCTGCGCCTCGGCGCTCGTGGTCGGCTTAAGCGAAGCCGCAGAGGAGGCCGGGGTCGAGCTCACGGCGGGGAGCCTCGGGGGGATGTTCGGTTTTTTCTTCCACCCCGGCCCCGTTCGCAATTTCGAAGAGGCGAAGAAGGCAAACTCCGAACGCTTCGCGGTCTTCTTCGCATCGATGCTCGAGCAGGGCGTCTACCTGGCCCCTTCTCCCTTCGAGGCAGGTTTCGTCTCCCTCGCCCACCGCCCGCAGGACGTGCGCAAGACCATCGCCGCTGCCCGCGTCGCCCTTCGCCGCGCGGCGCGGGTGCGTTGAGCCGGGGGGAGGTGTCGGCTATGGTGCGGCCCGTTTTTCGGCGCGCAGGTTTGCGCTGCGCGCCTGTCCGAACCGCGGGAAGCTCACAAGCGTGATCGGGGATGAGACGCGACGCGGAGCCGCCGCGTACCAGGGGGCCCTGGAGGCTGTCTTCGCGGTCGCCATCGGGGCGGGTATCGGCTACTGGGCCGACAGTCACTTCGGGAGCTCTCCACGCTGGCTGATCGTGGGTACGGTGGTGGGATTCGGGGCTTTCGTGCTGCGCCTCTGGCGCATGCGGAAGCTCTTCGACGAGGGGCCGTCGGACGGCGGAACTGCGAAGCGCTGAGGGTCGTTTGCAGCTCAATTCCATAGAACGCCTGAACCTTGCGATCGCCGCCGGTGCGGTGGCGCTGGGTTATGCCACGGCGGGACCCGGCTTTGCGACGAGCCTCGCCCTCGGGGCGGGGATTGAAGGCGTGAACTTCCGGGCGCTCCGCAGCGGGAGCCAGCGCCTATTCGCCGGTGACCTCGCGGTGGGTCACGCCTGGGTCGCAGGTTTTGGCCTGCGCTTTTTGGTGCTCGCGGGGGCGATCGCCCTTTCGCTCCGCGCGGGCGCGCACCCGGTGGGTCTCCTGCTCGGGCTCTCGACGATCGTTCCCGCGGTGATCGTGGGGGCGTGGCGAACGCGGCCGCCGATTGGGAATCCGGAGCCGGGACCTCCGCCCGACGATCCGAGCTGGGACGCCTGGAACCCGTGGCTCGCGCGGGAGCGCGATCCGGCGGAGCAAGAAGAGGAATGAGCGCAGCCGAGAGCCTCGGATCCCCGTATGCCCTGGGAGTGCTCGCACGGGTGGGACTCGCCGCCGCTCTGCTCCTGCTTGCGAGCTTCGCAGTGCGGCGGCGGATTGCTGCGGCGAGCGGGGGGGTTTTGCCCGATGAAGGCGTGACCCTGCGGAACGTCTTCGAGGTGCTTCTCGCGGGACTTACCTCGCTTGCTCGCCAGATCATGGGACCGGAGTGGAGGCGCTGGTTTCCCTTCGTGGGCGCCATGTTCTTCTTCATTCTGGTGTCGAATCTGCTGGGTCTCATCCCGGGCGGCGCCGGCGCCACGAACGACGTGAACGTAGCGCTTGCATGGGCGATCATTTCCTACGTTCTTTTCAACTACGTGGGAATCCGCCAGCACGGTCTCAAGAACTACCTCATCAAGTATATGGGGCCGAGCTTCTACACCTGGCACGTGGGCGGCCGGCACATCCACGTACGAGCACTCTTCTTCCTCTTCTTTCCCCTCGAGACCGTCCTCGATGCGGCGCGCATGGCGACACTCAGCATCCGTCTCATCGCCAACATGTTCGCCGATCACACTGTGGTGGGAGTGTTTCTGCTCCTCGTGCCGCCGGTCGTACCCGCAATTTTCCTTGGCCTGGGACTTCTGGTGGCTTGCCTCCAGGCCTTCGTCTTTTCATTGCTTACGATGATCTACATCAACCTGGCGCTCCAAGAGGCCCACTAAGGGGCGCTCGAGGCTGCGCGGCCACCGAACAAGGAGATCGTGATGCGAAGATTTGCGAAGCTCGCCCTCTGGACCCTAGCCGCGGTACTCCTGCCGCTCACCGCGTTCGCCGCAGAGGGCGGCGAGTCGGCAGGCACTCTTGGTCCGGCGCTGGGCGCCGGGCTTGCGATCGGGCTCGCGGGCTTTGGCTGCGGGATCGGCCAGGGTCTGACCGCGGGCAACACAACCGCCGGCATTGCGCGCAACCCCGGAGCCGCAGGCTCGATGTTCGTGAACTACATCCTCGGGATGGTGCTCATCGAGTCGATCGCGATCTACGGCCTCGTGATCGCGTTCATGCTCGTCGGGAAGATCGGTTAGCCCCGCCCGGCTTCGCAGGCGCCGGGAAAGACAAGGCGACCGACCTCTCGGCCCGCGCGGGAAACAAACGTTGACGCCGCAGGTCGGCGGAGGCGGCGCGCGGTGCGGGGCGTCCCACGGTTACGCGGGTACACGGCGCACGAACCCGCCGTGCTCGACCCCGCCGTGACCCGCAGCGCGTTCATCGTCTTCGAGGGCCTCGACGGGAGCGGGAAGACGACGCAGCTCTTGTGGCTTGCGGGGGCACTGCGCGCCGCAGGACACCCGGTGGTAACGACCCGTGAGCCCACCGACGGCGCCTACGGGCGCCGCATCCGCGCCATGGCCAAAGGCCGCGAGCGCCCGGCACCGGAAGAAGAGCTCCGCTGGTTTGTGGAAGATCGCCGGGAGCACGTCTCGGGTGTGATCACCCCCGCCCTTGCACGGCGCGAGATCGTGCTCTCGGACCGCTACTACCTCTCGACCGTCACCTATCAAGGAGCGCGCGGCCTTGACTGGGCAGCCATCCTCGCGCAGAACGAAGCCGAGTTCCCGATCCCCGATCTTGTGCTCTTGCTCGAGATTGATCCGTCGCAAGCGCTGGCCCGCGTCCGCGAGCGCGGTGGGCGCGCCGAACCCGCGTTCGAGGAAGGGAGTTTTCTTGCACGTGTCGCAGCGCTCTATCGCGAGCTGCCTTGCGCTTACCTCGAGCGGCTCGATGCACGCAGCGAGCCAGAGCGCGTGCGCGAAGCCGTGAGCGAGGCGGTTCGGCGGAGACTCGGCTTACCCGATCCCCGCGCCTAAGCCTCGATCTCCGACGGCGTCGCCGGTCTTCCGTTTCGAACCAGGTCGCGCATCAGCTCGCCGAGCCGGCTCGGTGCGAAGTGCTCACCGCGGTCGGGAAGCTCGGCCATCGGCCACCACCGAAAACCGCGAAACCAGTCCCGCTCCTTCTCGTGCTCGAGGCGTGCGGCCGTGGGCTCGAAGGGGTCTGTCTCCACCCGGAAGCAACTCTCCTTGCGGAGGATCGGTTTTTCTCCCTCCTGCGGCTCCCTTGGTTTTTCTGGGAGCAACGTACGAGGCTCGCGTTGGTCGGAACCGCGGCTTCTGTGCCAATCTGGACCTTCGCACCAACGAGAAAGGAGGGGTGTGGAAGCTCTGGATCTCGACCACATTGATCTTACCGTGAGCGATCTCAAGCGTTCCGCCGATTTCTATGAGCTCGTGCTGGGCGCTCTCGGATTCTCTCGCGTTGAACACCCCACCTACACCGCATGGTCCAACGGGCGCATGAATATCGGTCTTCGCCAAGCCAGTGGCGAACACGGAGCAGCTCGTGTCGATCGATTCCGCCCCGGGCTGCATCATCTCGCCCTCCGGGCAAAGAGCCGATCCGATGTGGATGAGTTCCACGGCCTTCTGGTGGAGCGGGGCCTTCCCGTGCTCGATCCCCCGGCGGAATATCCAGCGTATGGCCCTTCGTACTATGCCGTGTTCTTCGCCGACCCGGACGCCATGAAACTCGAGCTCGTGCACTTTCCCTGGGGCTACTGGCGGCGTGTCCAAGCGGAGGGTCACGACGGGCGAGCGCGCTATGCGCCTCGGCGCTAGTCCGTCCTCTCCTCCGCGAAAGACCCACCGACGCTGCCCATGGCGCCAAACAGGAGGTCCTCCTTGGACGACTGGCGAGTCCGTCCCTTAGCGGGGGGGTGCGCTCTCGCCGTTGCCGGGAGTCGCCTCGGGGTGCGGCAGGGGTCGTGCTCTCCCGCCAAAGCGCACCAGCAGTGCGATCCCGAGCGCAACCGAGGCCGCCGCGGGTAGCAGAAACTGGACCGGTGTGTGTGTACCGCTCGTGTTGAATCCCGGGATCGGAACCTGTGTCGCGAAAGCGAGGGCAAGGCTCCCGCTCGCATTCAGGGCGATGTGGAGCAGGATCGGAGCCAAAAGCGAGCCGGAGTAGTGTCGAATGAGCCCGTACGCGATCCCGTTCACGAACTCGCTCAGGGTGGCCGCGAGCCAAAGCGTGAAGGAGGTTCCGACCGGTCCCTGGCTTAGCGCCAGGGCGTAGAGCAGCGCGGTGAGCGCGATCCCGCGGCCGGCGCCAAGCTGCGCCACGAGGCCCTGCTGCACGACGCCGCGGTAGAACCACTCTGAAACGACAGGCTGGATCCCGATCGCGACAATCGCCACCTCGAGCACCTCGAGCGCGCCCGCCGATCGAAGCTTCTCACGGAGGTCGGCGATTTCCGAGCCTTGCACCTGGGAGAGCGCCGCTCTCACCAAGTTGTCGAGCTCGCTCGCGAGAAGAGCCACTGGGATGAGCAGAAGGAGTGGCAGAAGGAAGCGCAGCCGCGTACCGCGCAGGCCAAGGCGTTCGGCTTGGGGCGGCGGGACCTGCCGTGCGGCGAGCGTGCCGACACCACCGAACCCCACCACGAGGCCAAGCGCCTCTGCAAGGTCACGGGACCCGCTGAGCTGCGCTGCGACGATGTCGACAATGGCGAAGCTAAGGATCGCAAGGAGGGTGATCCAGAGCGCCACCCCCACGGTCGGGAAGAGGGGAGGCCGCTGCACTAGCCGCCCAGCACCGGGGCCAACGCTTGCCCGGTATGCGAGCGAAGGGCACGCGCCACGTTTTCTGGCGTGCCTTCCACCACGATCTCGCCGCCCCGCGCTCCACCCTCGGGCCCGAGGTCGATCACCCAGTCCGCTGTCTTCACGACATCGAGATGGTGCTCGATCACCACCACCGTATTCCCCAGCTCGACCAGACGCTGGAGGACCTCAAGCAGCTTTTCGACATCGGCGAAGTGGAGACCTGTGGTCGGCTCGTCGAGCAGGTAGAGCGTGCGGCCCGTGTCGCGGCGCGAGAGCTCCCTGGCGAGCTTGATGCGCTGTGCCTCGCCGCCCGACAGAGTCGTCGCCGGCTGGCCGAGATGAATGTAGTCGAGGCCGACGTCATGCAGGGTCTGAAGCGGCCGGCGCACCGCAGGGACATTCTCGAGGAACGAGACCGCCTCCTCGACCGTCATCTCGAGGACGTCGGCAATCGTCTTGCCCTTGTAGCGGATCTCCAGTGTCTCCCGGTTGTAGCGCCGGCCTCCGCACACCTCGCAGGTCACAAACAAGTCCGGCAGAAAATGCATTTCGATCCGCAGAATGCCGTCGCCCTGGCAGGATTCGCAGCGGCCGCCCTTCACGTTGAAGGAGAAGCGGCCCGGTTCGTACCCGCGCACGCGCGCCTCGGGCACTTGGCTAAAGAGGCTGCGGATGCCGTCGAAGACTCCCGTGTAGGTGGCGGGATTGCTGCGCGGGGTGCGCCCGATCGGCGCCTGGTTGACGTCGATCACCTTGTCCAGCTGTTCGGCTCCGAGAAGCCTGGTATACGCGCCGGGAACCTCCTGCGCGCCGTGGAGCTTCTGCGCGAGCGCCCGATGGAGGGTGTCGTTCACGAGGGTCGACTTCCCGGAGCCCGAAACGCCCGTCACGACCGTGAAGAGTCCCAGAGGGAGGCGGAGGGTCACGTCCTTCAGATTGTGCTCACGGCAGCCTTCGAGTACGAGGAACTTGCCCTGCGGGCTGCGTCGCGCCCCGGGCACGGGAATCCGCCGTCGCCCCGAGAGGAAGGCGCCGGTCAGGGACTCAGGATGCGCAAGGATCTCCGCCGGGCGCCCCTCCGCCACGAGCGCGCCACCGTGGATGCCTGCGCCGGGTCCCATGTCGAGCACCCAGTCTGCGGCGCGGATCGTGGCTTCGTCGTGCTCGACGACGATCACGCTGTTGCCGAGATCTCGCAGGCGAAAGAGGCTCCTGAGAAGACGGGCATTGTCGCGTGGGTGAAGACCGATGGAGGGCTCGTCGAGAATGTACAGCACGCCCATCAGGCTCGAGCCCACCTGCGTGGCGAGGCGGATCCGCTGGCTCTCTCCGCCGGAGAGGCTCGCGCTCGCCCGGTCGAGGGTCAGATAGTCGAGCCCCACGTCGCACAGAAAGCGCAGGCGGTCGTGGATCTCGTGCAGCAC
>DAIOWK010000206.1:0-6625 GCA_036758525.1 Myxococcota bacterium | reverse complement strand
CTTCAGGATTTCGTTTAGCTCCATGGCCATGGGCCGAGACCTCCCCCAGCGCGGCAGGCCGCTCCAAAGGCATTTCGACGCGGCGTCGCGAACTCTTGAGGGGCAGATTGGCTCGCGAAGCTGCCGGTTCCTGAGGGGTGCGTCCCAAAAGGCGGCGCGGAGGGCCCGCCGGCGCCCTGCCTATCGGCTACACATGGGGTTCTGGGCCGCCCGGGCGCTCCGGCGGCTTCGACGGAGGGAAGAGGCATGCTGGAAGCTTCCCGCGACAGCCTGAACGTCCGCCGCCCGCTTGAGGTCGGGGGCCAGCGTTACGAGACCTTTAGCCTCGCCGCCGCGGCGCGGGCGGGGCTTGCGGGAATCGAGCGCCTTCCCGTCTCGCTCAAGGTGCTGCTCGAGAACCTCCTGCGCCACGAAGATGGCCGGAGCGTCCAGCAAGACGACCTGCGCGCCTTCCCGGCGTGGCTTGAGCGGCGAAGGTCGGAGCGCGAGATTGCCTTCCGCCCTGCCCGCGTCCTCATGCAGGACTTCACGGGTGTCCCAGCGGTGGTCGATCTCGCCGCCATGCGGGATGCCATGGTCGCGCTCGGCGGTGACCCCAAACGCATCAACCCCCTCGTCCCTGTGGATCTCGTGATCGATCACTCCGTTCAAGTCGATATGTTCGGGGGCAAGGGCGCCTTCGCGCGCAACGTCGAGCTTGAATATGAGCGCAACCGCGAGCGCTACGCCTTCTTGCGCTGGGGCCAGTCCGCGCTCGACAGGTTCCGGGTGGTGCCGCCTGGCACTGGAATCTGCCACCAAGTGAATCTTGAATACCTCTCGAAGGTCGTGTGGAGCGAAGGGGCGGCCGAGGCCGGCGCCGCTCTGCGCGCCTACCCCGACACGCTCGTCGGCACCGATAGCCACACCACGATGGTGAACGGTCTCGGGGTTCTCGGCTGGGGCGTGGGCGGCATCGAGGCCGAGGCTGCGATGCTCGGTCAGCCGCTCTCCATGCTTTTGCCCGAGGTGCTGGGCTTCCGCCTGACCGGAAGGCTGCGGGAGGGTGTGACAGCCACGGATCTCGTCTTGACCGTGACCCAGCTCCTCCGCAAGCAGGGCGTGGTGGGTCGCTTTGTGGAGTTCTTCGGACCCGGCCTGGCGGCGCTGGCACTTCCCGACCGCGCGACCATCTCAAACATGTGTCCAGAGTACGGATCGACCTGCGTTCTCTTTCCCGTAGACCGGGAGACGATTTCCTATCTCAGCTTTACGGGACGTGACCCGCAGACGGTCGCGCTCGTCGAGGCCTATGCCCGGGCACAGGGCCTCTGGCGTGAGGAAGGGACGCCGGATCCGCTCTTCACAGACGTCTTGGAGCTCGATCTCAGCAGAGTGGACGCAAGCCTTGCGGGCCCGCGCCGGCCGCAGGATCGGGTTTCGCTGGACGGCGTTGCGGCGGGCTTCGCGCAGGCGCTGCCCTCCCTCCTCAAGTCCGGCGTCGCCGCAGATGCCGAGGCGCGAATCGAGGGGGAAGCCTTCTCCCTGCACCACGGCGACGTGGTGATCGCCGCGATCACGAGCTGCACCAACACCTCCAACCCCGACGTCATGGTCGCGGCGGGCCTCTTGGCGCGCAAAGCGCGCGCGCGAGGACTCACCCGCAAACCCTGGGTCAAGACGTCGCTCGCGCCGGGCTCGAAGGTGGTGGCCGACTACCTTGCGGTGTCTGGCCTTCAAGATGATCTCGATGCGCTGGGCTTCCAGCTCGTGGGTTTCGGCTGCACCACCTGCATTGGCAACTCCGGCCCCCTGCCTCCCCCCGTCGACGCCGCGGTTCGCGCGAAGAACCTGGTGGTGGGCGCCGTTCTCTCGGGCAACCGCAACTTCGAAGGCCGCGTCCACCCGCAGGTGCGCGCGAACTATTTGGCGTCGCCACCCCTCGTCGTGGCCTACGCCCTCGCGGGCACGCTGCGCAAAGACCTGACGCGCGAGCCCCTCGGCGAGGACCGCGACGGTAAGCCCGTCTATCTGCGGGAGCTCTGGCCGACCAGCGGCGAGATCCAGTCGATCGTACGAAGCGCGCTCTCTCCGGGAATGTTCCGCCGCCGCTACGCCGACGTCTTCGAAGGTGACTAGAACTGGGCGCGCATCGGAAGCCCAAGCGGTGTCACCTTTGCGTGGGACCCCGCGAGCACCTATGTGCGGCAGCCGCCCTACTTCTCAGGGATGACACGCGCGCTCGTCCCCGTGCGCGATATCCGCGGCGCGCGCGCGCTTGCGGTGCTTGGCGACAGCATCACGACCGATCACATCTCTCCGGCCGGCAGCATCGCGACGGAGTCGCCGGCGGAGCTCTATCTGCTGCAAAAGGGAGTCGCACAGAGCGACTTCAACTCCTACGGCGCACGCCGGGGCAATCACGAGATCATGATGCGCGGCACGCTCGCCAATGTCCGGCTGCGAAACGAGCTCGCCCCGGAAACGGAGGGCGGCTTCACCAAGCTCCTGCCCGAGGGGGAGCTCATGTCGATCTACGACGCCGCCATGATCTACCAGGAGCGCGGCGTTCCCCTCGTCATCGTGGCGGGAAAGGAGTACGGCTCGGGCTCCTCTCGGGACTGGGCGGCCAAGGGAGTGCAGCTGCTCGGCGTGCGTGCTGTCGTGGCCGAGAGCTTCGAACGGATCCACCGCTCGAACCTCGTGGGAATGGGGGTCTTGCCCCTGACATTCACGGACGGAGCGACGCGCGAGACGCTCGGGCTCGACGGAAACGAGACCTTCGACTTCGTAGGGCTCGAGGCAGGAGTCCGCCCCCGCATGACCATCGCCTGCCAGATCCGCCGCAAAAGCGGTGCCCGGGAGGAGATCCCGCTGCTTTGCCGGATCGATACCCTCGACGAGCTCGAGTACTACCGACACGGCGGCATCCTCCACTACGTGCTGCGCCAGCTGCTCGACGCACCGAGAGGACCCGCGCGCTAGCGCCTTGCCCGAGGCCTCGAGGCCGTCGGGGTTTAGCGCTGCTCCCGATTCTCCGAAGAAGGGTTCGCGACGGGAAGGGGGAGCGGTGCCGCGGCACAGCGCTGCGCGCGGAGACGAGATCAAGCTCGAGCGTTTCGGCATGACCCCGGAGCGCGGGTTTTTGCCTGACGCCGACCCCTGCCGGAGGCTCCCCGCGGCCTTTGCCCCATGGGAGGAGCTCGCCTCCGAGCTTCCCAAGCGCCTGCTCACCGGGACACTCCGGCGCGCCGTGCGGTCGCTCCCGCAGCTCGACCCCGCAGCGCTTCACGCGGAAGGCGAGCTACGTCGTGCCATGCTCCTGCTCTCCTTCCTCGGACACGCGTTTGTGTTCGAGTCCGATCCTCCGGCCGAGGCGGTCCCGCGGGTCCTCGCTCTGCCGTGGTGTACGGTCGCGGAGCGCCTCGGCCGGCCGCCCGTCCTCTCCTACGCCTCCTACGCCCTCGACAATTGGCGTCGTCTGGACGAAAGCCAGCCCCTCGCGCTCGAAAATCTCGCCCTCCTCCAGAACTTCCTGGGCGGTATCGACGAGGACTGGTTCGTCACGGTCCACGTGGCGATCGAAGCGCGCGCCGCCGGGCTCTTGGCCGCGGCGCTTCCCGCGCAAGACGCGGCGGCAAAGAGAGACGCCGCCCGCCTTGAGGGCCTGCTCACGACGATTGGCGAGGGCCTCGAATCCCTGATTGCGCTCCTGCTCCGCATGCCTGAGCGCTGCGATCCCTACATCTACTACCGGCGGGTTCGGCCCTGGATTCACGGCTGGAAGGACCACCCCGCGCTCCCCCATGGACTGGTGTATGAGGGAGTCGCCGCCTTCCGAGGACGCGGCCAGCGCCTGCGTGGCGAGACGGGCGCACAGAGCGGAATCGTGCCGGCGATCGACGCGCTCCTCGGTGTCGGCCATGCGGCGGATCCGCTTCGCGCCTACCTGGCGGAGATGCGCGGCTATATGCCACCGGGCCACCGCGCCTTCCTCGAGGAACTCGAGGCCGGGCCCTCCCTGCGCGAGGCCGTCCGCGAGCTCGGCACCGGTCACCCCTCGCTCGTCGAGGCGTATGACGCGTGCCTGCACTGGCTCGAGCACTTCCGTGCCACGCACCTCGAGTACGCGGCGCGTTACATTCACCGCCAGAGCCAGGAATCCGCCGCGAACCCCACGGCCGTCGGAACGGGCGGGACGCCCTTTATGGCGTACTTGAGAAAGCACCGCGACGAGACGGGCCGCCACCGCATGCGCTAGCCGCCGCGCAGCCAAGCGGCGCCTCCCTCGAGACGGTGAGCCCCTGAGCAGCTCTCCTTCGTGCTCTGTGCAGAGTGAGGCCTCGCCAAGAAGCGGGCGGCCGTCCGGCTAGGTCCGCTCCGCCCCTTCCGCACCGCTGCGAGCGAGGAAATCGGCAAGACTCACGCCGTCGCCCTCGTCGAAGGTCTCCTCGAGGAGCTGTACCGCGTCCATGCGGTCGGGCCGGAAGCTGCGGTAGTCGCGGCGCAGCTCGCACCACGCGGCGAGCGTCCACTTGCTGCCCCAAAAGTACATGCCGAGGGGACGTACGGCGCGCTCCGTCTTCTCGCCGTCGCCACGCGTGTAGCCAAAAGAGATCCTGCGACGCTCGCCGATGGCGCGGCGCAAGAGCGCCATCTCCCGCGCCATCGCCGCCGCCCATGGAATCCCCGGTGCGAACAGCGCCGTGTCGAGCAGCACCTGCCGCAGGGCCTGCGGCACCGCCGCTTCGACCTTCGTCATCGCGCTGTGGACGGCCGAGGCCAGCCCGGCGTCCGCCCACGCACCAACGATCCGTGCGCCGAGCACGAGACCCTCCAGTTCCTCGCTCGTGAAGGTGAGGGGTGGAAGCTCGTAACCGCGCTCCAGCCGATAGCCGACGCCCGCCTCGCCGCGGATCGGCACACCCGAGGCTTCCAGGTCGCGCACGTCCCGGTAGACCGTGCGCGTCGAGACGCCGAGTTCCCGGGCGAGCTGATCCCCGGTCGCGAAGCGTCGCGCGCGCAGGTGGTGAACAAGCTGGAAGAGACGGTCCGCGCGTCGCATGCCCTCAGTCTCCGTGGCGTGGCCGACTGCCGTGCTCCCAAAGCGCGGCGCGTGCTACGCCTCCGTACAGAGGCCCACCGGGTTGCCTTCCGGGTCGGAGATCACGGCGATCGTGGTGTCGCCGCGTCGCCGCATGGGAAGCAGCACCCGGCTTCCCATGCGCTCGGCCTTGGCCAAAGCCGCGCGAAGGTCGGGCACTTGGGTATAGAAGGTGAGCCAGCCGTGGGCGCCGTGCGCCTCACCGATGCCGCCGGGAATGCCGCCCTCCCCCGCAGCCACGACCCCATAGTTCATGGCGCCAATGCCCTGGAAGCTCCAACCCAAGAGCTCGCCATAGAAGCTCCGGAGCTTGTCAGGATCCTGACCTACGACCTCGAAACGAACGACCGGGCTGCGCATCCCCACTCTCCTCTCTTTCCCTTGTAATTTCCACCCACTTTGTGGTTTTTTGCGATTCTGGCAGGCATCGGAGAAGAGGAGAGTAAACGATTCCTCCTGCCAGCTTCATGGCAGGAGAACCAGAGAACGAACGACAGGCCCGAGCACTCATGACAGCGTCCTGGCGGGAGGGCGGGGTAGGGAGCTCGAACTACTCCTCCGCGGCGGCGCCGTTGGACCCGGCGGGAACCGCGCGCTTCACGCCTTTTGTCGCATACACCGCGTCGGCGATGCGCGAGCGCACCTCCGTATTCTCCTTCAGGAACTTGCGCGCCTGCTCGCGACCCTGGCCGATGCGCTCGCTCTCGTAGGAGAACCACGAGCCGCTCTTTTCCACAATGCCCGCCTCACACGCGAGATCGAGCAGATCTCCCTCCACGGAGATGCCCTCGTTGTAGAGGATGTCGAACTCCGCCTGGCGGAAGGGCGGCGCCACTTTGTTCTTCACGACCTTCACCCGGGTGCGGCTACCGACCACCTCTTCGCCTTCCTTGATGGCTGCGATGCGACGCACGTCCAAACGCACCGAGGCGTAGAATTTCAGTGCGTTGCCGCCGGTCGTCGTTTCGGGGTTGCCGAACATCACGCCGATCTTCATGCGAATCTGGTTGATGAAGATCACCGTGGCGTTGGACTTGGACACGGTGCCCGTCAGCTTGCGCAGGGCCTGGCTCATGAGACGCGCCTGCAGTCCCATGTGCTGGTCGCCCATCTCTCCCTCGATCTCGGCCTTTGGCACGAGCGCTGCGACAGAGTCGACCACCACAAGGTCGACCGCGCCCGAGCGCAGCAGCACGTCGGCGATCTCGAGCGCCTGCTCGCCCGTATCGGGCTGCGAGACCAAAAGATCGTCGATCTTGACCCCGAGCTTGCGGGCGTAGCCCACATCGAGGGCGTGCTCGGCATCGATGAATGCTGCCACCCCGCCCTGCTTCTGGATCTCCGCCACGGCGTGGAGTGCGAGCGTCGTTTTGCCGCTCGACTCCGGGCCATAAATCTCGACCACGCGGCCGCGCGGATAGCCGCCGATCCCGAGGGCAAGATCGAGGCTCGGCGAACCCGACGAGATGGCCTCGACTTCTTTGTCTATGGCATCGTCGCTCATCTTCAAGATCGAGCCCTTGCCGAACTGCTTCTCGATCG
>DAIOWK010000205.1:0-6684 GCA_036758525.1 Myxococcota bacterium | reverse complement strand
GTAGCCAATCACCCTCTCGAGTGCGCGGCTCCTGGTGAGCCCGTGGTGAAGAGCCTCATGCGCGAGGAATCCAAGGCAACCCCAGCTGTGGCCGGCGACGATCGCACACAAAAGGGCCACGCCTACCGGCGGAGTACCCCACACAATGTATATGCCCGTCCCGACGAGGATTCCAACGTGCACGGGAAGCCATAGCAGGCGGGTGGCCGAGCGCTCGAAGACGCTCGCGGGGAGATGCGGGCGAATCTCCTGCGCATAGTGCTGCATGGAGTGCCGCTCGTACCGGCTTCCGGCAGATCCCTTCATGCGTTCCCCCCTCTGTCGACGGGTGCGTACTCTACGGTTCCGTAGCTTACGATAGCGTAACTTACGGTAGCGTAATATGCTTGTCAAATGCCCAATCGAGAAGAACGCTCCGGCAGGCTCACGGCGGCGGCCCGTCGCGCCCAACTCATCGAGGTAGGGCGCAGCCTGTTCGCCAAGCGCGGCTACGACGCGACCTCCGTCGAGGAGATCGCGGAGCACGCGAAAGTCTCGAAACCCATCGTCTACGAGCACTTCGGTGGAAAGGAAGGACTGTACGCCGTCGTCGTCGATCGCGAGACGGACTACGTGGTGACGCGTATTGCCGAGAGCATCTCGTCGGGCTCTCCGCGCGAGCGCGTCGAGCGCGCGGCCCTGGCCTTCCTGACCTATGTGAAGGAGCACCCCGACGGATTCGCCGTCTTATCCCGGGGTGTCCCCGCCGTTTCGGCGCCCGGCGGGATGTCGAGCCTCTTAAATGATGTCGCAGAGCGCGTCGGTGACGTCTTCGCGGCCTCGTTCAAGCAAGCCGGCTACGACCCGAAGGTCGCGCCAGTCTACGCGCACGCGTTGGTCGGAATGGTGACTTTCGTAGGTCAATGGTGGACCGAGAGCCGCCGACTCTCGGTGGAGAAGGCAGCGAGCCACATCGCCGCCCTCGCATGGATGGGCCTGCGCCACCTTCCGAAGCGACCGCGGCTGCTCTCTGACAAGCGCCCAGCGCGAGAGTAGCGCTCGCACAGTTTTGTGGCGGTCGCCGCGTCCCTTTACGCGGGTCGCCGCTTTCACCCGTGGGCACTGCCTGGGTCGAAGTGTCGACCGCGTTCCCCGGCCCGAGCTCGCACCCTCCGATCTCGCCGGGACAAATGGATCGACAACACTCACAAGCAGCCCGACCGGCAAGGCCGCGCCAGGCGCAGGCTGCGAAACCGGGGGGCGCGGGAGGCCACCGCAGTGCTTGGGCCATGATATGGGGCTTTTTGGCCACTCCAGGGCCTGTCCTCGGGGGGGCCGCCTCCCCGCAGAGTCGCGCACGCAGGTTCTTTTGCGTCCAGGGCCTTCCTCCCGGGGAGTCTGCCGGCGTACTGTGCGGGGGTTTGCGATCGTTTGTCACCAATTAAGGCAGGAGTGGCACCTTCTTGGGGGAGCGCCGATGACGAAGAACGCGAAGCTGCAAGCCTGGGTGAAGCAGATGGGGGCGATGTGCCAGCCGGATCGGGTGCGCTGGTGCGACGGTTCCCAAGCCGAATACGACGAGATGATCCGGCTGATCCTGCAGAGCGGAGCCGCCGAGCCGCTCGATCCGCACAAGCGCCCGAACAGCTACCTCGTCCGGTCCGACCCGGGCGACGTGGCCCGGGTCGAGGACCGCACGTTCATCTGCTCCGAAAACCAGCAGGACGCCGGCCCGACCAACAACTGGCATGACCCCGCCGAGATGAGGGCCACGCTCACCAAGCTCTTCACCGGTTGCATGCGCGGGCGCACCCTCTACGTGATTCCCTTCAGCATGGGCCCGATCGGCTCGCCGATCGCCTACACCGGGGTGCAGCTCAGTGACTCCCCCTACGTGGTGGCCTCCATGCGCATCATGACCCGCATGGGACAACCCGTGCTCGACGCGCTCGGCGACGGGAACTTCGTGCCCTGCCTGCACTCCGTCGGCATGCCGCTTAGCCCGGGGCAGGTGGACGCACCCTGGCCCTGCAACTCCGACCACAAGTACATCGTGCACTTTCCGGAGAGTCGCGAGATCTGGTCCTTCGGCTCGGGCTACGGTGGAAATGCGCTCCTCGGCAAGAAATGCTTCGCGCTACGCATCGCCTCGGTGATCGCCCGGGACGAGGGCTGGCTGGCCGAGCACATGCTGATCCTCAAGCTCACGAATCCCTCGGGGCAGAGCCACTACCTCTGCGGCGCCTTCCCGAGCGCCTGCGGGAAGACCAATCTGGCCATGATGAGGCCGGCGCTCCCGGGCTGGAAGGTGGAGACAATCGGCGACGACATCGCGTGGATGCGGTTCGGGGACGACGGTCGACTCTATGCCATCAACCCCGAGGCGGGCTTCTTCGGCGTCGCCCCCGGTACGAACGAGAGGTCCAATCCGAATGCCATGGCGACCCTGCGCGAGAACGTGCTCTTCACCAACTGCGCCATGACACCGGAGGGCGACGTATGGTGGGAGGAGATGACGGATGAGCTGCCGGAGCGGCTCACCGACTGGCGCGGGCAGCCCTGGACGCGCGACCTCAAAGGAAGCGCGGCGCACCCGAACGCCCGTTTCACCGCGCCGGCGAGCCAGTGTCCGGTGATCGCACCGGAGTGGCAAGACCCGCACGGCGTGCCGATCAGTGCGATCCTGTTCGGTGGCCGTCGCGCGACGGTGGTGCCGCTTGTCCTGGAGGCCTGGGACTGGAATCACGGCACCTTCCTCGGATCGATCATGGGAAGCGAGAAGACCGCGGCCGCGGCGGGCAAGGTGGGTGTTCTACGCCGCGATCCGATGGCGATGCTGCCCTTCTGCGGTTACAACATGGCCGACTACTGGGCCCACTGGCTGCGCATCGGGAGGCACCCCGGGGCGCAGCTGCCCCGCATGTATCTCGTAAACTGGTTCCGCAAGAGCGCCGGGGGCGACTTCCTGTGGCCGGGATTCGGCGAGAACGCGCGTGTGCTGAAGTGGATCTTCGAGCGCTGCGAGGGTACGGCCAAGGCCGTTGAAACGCCGATCGGCCGCCTGCCGGTCGAAGATGAGCTTGACATGACTGGCCTCGACGTCTCTCGGGAGGATCTCACCGAGCTCTTGCACGTGGACACGGCGGGGTGGCTTGCCGACGTAGCGGGCATGCACGAGTACTACGACCAGTTCGGTCGCCGCGTGCCGCCCGAGCTACGAGCAGAGCTCGAAGCGCTCGGGCAACGCCTCAAGGTCTCTGCAGGTTGACGACTCGTCCTCGCGGGTTCCGCCAAGAACTCGCCCGCATTCTTGAGCTTGGACGGGAGTGAGGATGCCAGCCACACCCGGGCGCGCATGACCGACGTCCTCAGGCCCGCCCCGGCCGGAACCTTCACCCCCCCTCCCCCACGCAACCCCTTCGCATCGAACTACTTCACGAGGTGGTGGCTTGCGTCCATGGTCGCCGGCACGGGAGTCGGCATTCAAACCGTGACCGTGCCGCTGTTCATCCGAGACCGGGTTGCGTTGGATGAGCGCGCCCTCGCCATCTCCGCGGCTCTGATCGCGCAGACGCTGCCCGGCGCTCTGTTGGCGCTCGTCGGCGGTGCCATGGCAGACCGCCTCGAGCGGCGGCGGATCCTGCTACGAACCTATTCGATCGCGGCTCTCGTATCAACGCTGTACGTCTGGCTCACCAGCATTCACACACGGTCGATCTGGCCTGTCTTCCCCCTCGCTGCCATTGTGGGTTCGGCGGGGGCGTTCACGAATCCGGCGCGGCAAAGCATGCTGCCCCAGCTCGTGACGCGGGCTCAGCTCGAGAACGCAGTGATCTTCGGGACGATGGGCTTTATGGCGGCACTGCAGTTCTTGGGGCCGACACTCGCCGGCCTCGTCGTCGATTCCTGGGGCCTCCCCACTGCGTTCGCTTGCGAGGTGATTTTTCTGACCGCGGGGGCCAGCCTCTTCTCCCGCATCCGCACCGACCAGCCCGAGCCCACGGGTCGCAATATGCTGGGCGATCTCGTCGACGGCGTGCGCTACGTGGTGAGGGAGCCGGCAATCCTCGGGCTCCTGTTTTTGGCCACCGTGCCCGGTGCGTTCTTCATCGGTCCGTTCGCAGTCACGATCCCGCTCGTGGTGCCAGATGTCCTTCACGCAAGCGACAAGTGGATCGGGATCCTCTGGGGGTGCTTCGGCGCGGGTGTGTTTCTGGGTTCCGTGCTCCTGACGCTTCGGCCCCTGCCTCGGCGCGGTCTCGCTGTGTGTCTCGCCAATTTCGTGGGCGGTCTCGTGCTCGTGCTCTACGGCTCGAGCTGGGTATTGCCTCTCTCCGGCGGAGCGCTTGTCCTGTGGGGGCTCACCGCATCCGTCTTCATCAACTACGTGGTCGCCCTCCTGCAGCAGCACGCCAATCCGCGAATGATGGGGCGTGTGATGAGCATGTACTCCCTGGTGTTCTTCATCTCGATGCCCATTGGCTATGCGCAGGCGGGCCTCGTGACCCATCGCTTCGGACCCCAGGTGACGCTCGTGGCAAGCGGCTTGGTCGCCGCGGCGATCGGTCTCTTGTGTCTGGCCCTCGTGCGAGCTGTGCGCGGCCTTGAGTAGGATCTCTCGGGTTCCGCACCTCCCCAAACGAAAACCCCAGAAACCGGATATCCATTACGCTCCCGGCGCTCTGCAGACCGACTTCGGGGTGAGCGGAAGGAACGCCAAATCCGCACGAAGTGAATGAAGGGTCCTGCAACTCGGAAACCTAGCTCGGCGTGGAGGCGAGGGAGAATCTATGCTCACGCTCTATTTTTCACCCGGGGCCAGCTCGATGGCGCCGCATATCGCGCTCCACGAGATCGGCACGCCGTTCGAGAGCCGGCCGATATCGTTGGCCAGGAAGGAGAACCGCGCGCCCGCCTATCTCGCGCTCAACCCAGAAGGCAAGGTTCCGATGCTGCTGATCGGAGAGACTCCGCTCACCGAAGTCGCCGCGATCCTGTTTTACCTCGCCAAGAGCTTTCCGAAGGCGGCTCTCTTGCCCGACGGTGATCTCCTCGCCGAGGCCCAAGCGGTCTCATGGATGTCCTTCATCACCTCGACGGTCCACCCTGCCCGAAGGCAGGGCTTGGAACGCTCCAAGGAGGTGTTCACGATCGCTGATCGGAAATTGGGAAGACAGGATTGGGTGCTGGCGAGATACTCGATTGCCGATATCCATCTCTTCCGTCTGTATTGGCGCTTTGTGAACTCCCTGCATCCCGCACCCGAGCTGTTCCCGAACCTCTCCGCGCATTACGACCGCATGATGGCACGCCCTGCCGTACAGCGAACGTGCGAGATCGAAGCGGCGATTGGATACGAACTGCCAGCCTAGTCGATGACGCTGGAGAACCTGCGTCAATGCGCGACCCTTACACCGCTGCGACCCATCAGGTCCCCTGCTGTTCGGCGATGGCAGCAGCCCGCGAGCGACGACGCTTTGCGGCGCGACGTGGTAGCAACGAGGAACAGCTCGATGCAGGGCCAAGGCAGGCCACGCTTGGTCTCACGGGGCCGCGAGCCTTGCGAACCGGAACTGAACCTTTGGCGTGTCGCCAGGGTTGCCGTCGATCTCGACGTATGGGTAGATAAAGTAGTTGAGGGGCTCGCCTTTTTGGGGAGGGTTGAGGACGATGTCGCGGCCGGCAGAGAATTCAATCCGATCGCTCGGAAGCGCGCCGAAGTACGCGTCGGCAATCCCTTTCTTCTTCGCTTCGCTGACGTCGACGGGCACCCAGCCACGGTCCAGCAAGTAGAACTGCGCCCAGCAGTGATAGCCGCCAATCGCACCTTCGTCGCCTTCTGGAATCGGGAAGCCGATTAGGAAGCGGCCGGGGATCCCCTGGCTTCGCAGCATACCGATGAAGAGAGAATGGAAGTCGGTGCAGTTGCCGCGCTTATTGGTACAGGCCCACACGGCGTCCCCGCGACCCCAGCCGCTGCCGTCCTTGTTGTAGGTCATGGTTCGGTAGACGTAGTCGTAAAGGGCGCGCGCTTTTTCCGCCTGCGTATCGTGACCCTGGGCGGCCTGGTCGGCGACCTCGCGGATCATGCCTGTGAGCGGCACCAGTTTGTCTGGCAGCAGGAAGCGGTCCGGCCTTAGGCTCGGCTCCGCCGACGCGACACCCGCCGAGAGGCCAACGGAAGGTTGGCGTTCCACCCGTACGCGGAGGACAAGATCGGGGGTTTCGGCGGAGGCCAGTCCCTCGGCGTAGACCATGCGGTTGTTGAACTTCGACTCCTGCGTGATGCGCCACGCCCACGGCGAGTCGATGTGCACGTCGAGGAGCCGCTGGTCCAGATTCTCGGTGGGGTAAGGGACCCACAGCGCCGTAGGCAGTTCGCTCGGCCCGAGCGCGGCGAGGTGCACGCGATACTCAAATTCGTATCGTGTCGAGTTCTTCCAGGGATCAGCGGGCGACCCGAGGACAGAGGCACTCGTCAAAATCGCGAGCGCGACCGCCGGACCCAGTACGCGTCCTCGCACGACAAGACGCATCTATGATCCACCTCCGCGAGGTCACTTCCTCGAAATCGCAACCGACCGACGAGCACCGAAGGGGTCGCTCTCGGGCTGCGCGCCGGGTATCCGGCGAGAACCGCGTTTCTCCTTTCCTATTGGCTCAAAAGCCCCTCGTACGTCAAGGCGCGACGGGTCGTCCTCCTAC
>DAIOWK010000204.1:0-6765 GCA_036758525.1 Myxococcota bacterium | reverse complement strand
CTTCTTTCGGGCGGTCGTGCGCGGCTTGCGTCGGGTCGCGGGCTTCCGGCGGGCGCGGGTCTTGGAGCGGGCGGCCATAGTGGATCTCCCTCGCGGTGGTCGAGCGCGCATGATTCTACGCAGCGAGGAAAAAAGAGGCCAACGCAAGCGCCGAAGGTCGAGCGCAGACCGCTCTCTAGACCGGGATCACCGAGGTGACGCCGGGCACCTCCTCGCGGAGCGCGGGCTCGAGGGCGAGGCGGAGCGTCGCGGATTGAGCCGGGCACTGTACGCACGCCCCCAAGAGGGCGAGTTTCACCGTGCCATCGTCCTCGACGTCCACGAGCTCGACTCCACCGCCGTCCGCGACGAACGCAGGACGCAGGCGGTCGAGCGCTGCTTCCACCCTGTCGCGCAGGGGTCGCGAAAGCGCCGAGCCCATATACTCTCGTTTCGGCCGCCCGCCACCCCGTATTGAGGCAAGCCGCCGCTCCCGCCCCGCCTCGACCCTATGCTGGGGGAGGGATAGCCTCGCCCCCATGCGGGTTCGTCTGCGCCTATTTGGGGCCGTACGGGAGGCTGTGGGATCCAAGGAGCTCGAGCTCTCTCTCGCGGCCGGAGCGCGTGTGGCCGAGCTGCGCGCACTTTTGCTGAGCGAGTTCCCGGGGCTTGGTCCCCTCGACGCCCGCGTCCGGATCTCCGTGAACCACGAGTTCGCCGAGGGCGATGCGGTGCTCGCCGAAGGGGATGAGGTGGCTCTCCTCCCCCCCGTCGCGGGAGGCGCAGGCGCGTGCACGATTTCCGGATCTCCCCTGGACGTCGACGCGGTGGTGACGCAGGTCACAGGCCCGGGTTTCGGCGGGGTCGTCACCTTCATCGGTACCGTTCGCGATCACGCCCGCGGCCGCTCGATCCAACATCTCGAATACGAGGCCTATCCCGAAATGGCGGAGCGCGAGATGCAGCGGATCGCCGACGAGGCGGCCTCCCGCTTTCCCGGCGCGCGCGTGGCGATGGCCCACCGGACCGGGCACCTCGCCATCGGAGAGATCGCCGTCGTGGTGGCGGCGGCTGCGCCGCACCGCGCGGAGGCGTTCTCGGCCTGTCGCTTCGCGATCGACACGCTGAAGGAGCGCGTCCCGATTTGGAAGAAGGAGATCGCGAGCGACGGCGCGTACTGGGTGGACGATCACGCGTGAAGGGCGAGGCGACGAAGGGACATCACGACCCTGCGAGCTCGAGCGCACAGGCCCACCGGGATGCCGCTCCGAAGGTGGTGTGTGCCCGCATCATCACCGTGAGCGACTCCCGCACGCCTGAGACCGATACAGCGGGTGCACTCGTCGCGGAACTGCTCGCTGCCCGGGGACATACCGTTGCCTCTCGCGAGATCGTGCGTGACGAGCCCGCGGCGATCCAGGCTGCCTTGCGGGCGGCCCTTGGCCAGGAGGGGATCGGCGCCGTCATCCTGACCGGTGGAACGGGTATTGCACCACGTGATGTAACACCCGAGAGCGTCGAACCTGCGCTCGAACGCATCATTCCCGGCTTTGGCGAGCTGTTCCGAATGCTCTCGTTTGAGGAGATCGGTTCCGCAGCGCTGCTCTCCCGGGCGCTCGCCGGACTGGCGTGCGGACGCGTGGTCTTCGTGCTGCCGGGCTCTCGCGGCGCCGTGCGCCTTGCCATGGAGCGACTGATCTTGCCTGAACTCGGGCATCTCATCGCCGAAGCCGGGAAGCGCCGCTAGGCCCGGCCCGCGGGCTCCCCGCGACGAGCCCCGCCCACCCCTCGTGCCGGGCCGTTAAGGCGCTGCGGGCCCCCGCCGAACAGCCGGGGGTGAGACGGCGCACCCCGATCGCTTTGGCCGCCGCGCTTGCCTTAAGCGCGGCCGCCGTCCCCTCGCGCGCGGACACGTTCGTGTGGATCGATGAGAAAGGGGTGACCCACGTCACCGATGACCCTGCCTCGGTTCCGCCTGCCGCGCGAGAGAAGCTCGTGCCGGAGGCGAAGCGGGCTTCCCTTTGGAACGACGGCTTCCGCGGGCCGCCCGTACGCACACCACAAGGGGGGACGGGAGGAGAAGAAGACCGCGCCTACCGCCTGTTGCAAGGGGCGGTCGACAACCTTGCACGCGGAGATACGGCGCGCGCCTCGAGTGAACTCGAGGCGGTGTTGCGGGATTCACCCGGGAATGCGGAAGCGCACTGGTACCTTGCGCTTCTGGATGGTCAGCGCGGGCGGCATGAGTCTGCCGAAGCCCACTTGCGCGCGTTCCTCGCGAACGCGGGCGAGGCCCTCGCGCCGTGGCGCGCCTCCGCCGAGCGCAGGCTCCAGGCCCTCGAAGATGAAAAACGCCTGACCGAGGCACAGTCGGCTTCTGGACCGCTCCGCCTCGTGGCGCTCGAGAGCCCGAACTTTCGCATCCACTACGACGCCCAGCTCGGCGGAGCGTCGCCCGACTACGCACAGACCGTGGTCCGCTACCTCGAAGAGGCTCGTGCCCATGCCCTGGAGGAGCTCGGCGTCGTGCCGCGGGAGCCGACGAGCGTCATCCTTTACGGCAAGGCGGCCTATCTGGAGGCGCACCGACACCGCTTCTCGTTTCCCACGGTCGGCTTTTTCGACGGCCAGATGCATGTCGTCTCTGCCGCCCATCCAGCGGGCGAGCTGCGGGCGCTCCTCTTCCACGAATACACGCACGCCGTCTTCCGCGAGCAAGCCGGGAGCGATCGCCCTTTCTGGCTGAACGAGGGTTTGGCCGAGCTGGCCGGCCGCGCGTCACGGCGCCAGTCCGGGCTCTCACGCAGTGAGCAAGAGGCGCTGCGGGGACGCATCGAGGCCGGGACCTGGCTTAGCCTGCGACGCCTCGCGCCCGGATTCGCCGGGCTCGACGACGAAGACGCGCGCGCCGCCTACCTCGAATCGACTGCCGCAGCGGTCTGGATCGAGGCGCGGACCACTCCGCAAGAGCGGGCTGCGCTTTTGGCTCGCCTCGGCACGGGGATGCCCGACGATGAGGCCATGCGCCAAGCGGTCGGCCGGGATACCAACGGGATCGACGCCGCGGTCCGCAGCGCAATCCTCGCGGAGTTTCCGTCGAGCGCCGGGGCGTCTTCGACGGTTTCCGAAGGCGCCGGGCAGATGCCCTAGGCTTTCTACACGCTCTCCGCGTCGCGATCCAGCTCGTCTTGGATTCGACTGGCCTCGAGCAAGAGCTCCGTCACCGTGCTGCGTATCGTACGGTCGGGCGAGGCTGCGCCCGCCTCGAAGGCGAAGCGCCCCTTCACTGCGGAGACCAGACAAAGCGCCGCATCAAAGCCAAGCAGCGTCTTTGCCTCAGCATGGACAGGTGCCCCGTCCTCAAGCCAGATCCGCCCTTCCGCGCCGTCGGACGTGATCTGCAGCACTCCTGTCTTGCGGCCCATCTCGAGGATCTGGAGTACGGCGAAGCTCGGAATCTCCGCCAGCTCGCCCCGAAGGGCCTCGACGTCAGTTCTGCGCTCGAAGAGCACGGTCTCTACCTCTCCGGTGTCGGGCCCGGGCACCGGAGCGCCCGCGCGACTCTGCATGAGACAGAACGTAATCACCTGCCCCGCAATCTCGATGCGATCGCCCGGTTGCAGCTCACGCTCGCCGGTGACCGGTTGGCCGTTCACGCGGGTACCGTTCGTGCTCCCAAGGTCCCGCAGCAGCGTACGCACCCCGTCATAATGGATCTCCGCGTGGCGCCGCGACGCCTCCAGGGAGGCCAACGAGAGATCGCACGAACTGCTCCGCCCGACCACCCACGTCGCGTCCCTGCGAAGCGCGATGGGAGGGAGCGGGGGCGCGAAAAGGAGCGGGGTCGAGCTCCAGTCCATACCCCAAAATCGGCAGGTCCCGCGCGAGGCTTTACGGCGGTGACGGAGTGCGGACGCTGGCGCTCACCTCCACCAGGTCTCCGCGCTCCCAGCCCCGGGCGTGGACCGTCCCGGCAGGCACCTCGAGGGCGAGGTCGGCGGGCTCCCGCGGGCGATACTGGGGCAGGCCCGCCGTGAGCGGATCGAGCTCGGGCGGCGGATGGAGAAGGCGCTCGGAGAAGTCCACCACGCGTTCCCCTCGGATCCACACGATGTCGATGTCGAAGTACATGCCCGCCATCCAGAACGCGGGGCGGCCGGGCTCTTCAAACGCGAAGGCCATGCCCGCGTCGGGGGCCAAGGACTTTCGACCCCCGAGACCCCGGGCGCGCTCCTCGGGGGTGCGCGCGACCTCGACTCGAACGACGTCCGAGCGGATCTTGATGGTCGGGGCAGAAGAGGCAGCGCTCTGACCGCAGGCACAAGCAAGTGCGCCGAGGGCGAGGGCGAGGAGAGCGGAGCGGATTCGACAACGCGCCACCTCAGCGCACCCCGAAGCCGCGCACACCCTCTGGCTCCTCGGTGTGCTCTTCGACGCGATCGACTCGCGCCCCGGGCGGCCCGACGCGGCAAAACGCCGTGAGCTCAGTCACGATCCCGGGCTGGCCCTCGAAGACGGCTTCGACGGAGCCGTCGGGCAGGTTGCGGACCCAGCCATCGACGCCAAGCGCCCGCGCCCGTTCCCGGGTCGCGTAGCGAAACGCGACGCCCTGCACGCGGCCGTGCACGACCAGGCGCCGGCGGATCAACCTCCCATCCTGCATGGCGCTGTCCCCTTGCCCGGAACGGGCGCGGCGGAGCCTTGCGAGGCTATCGTAGAGAGCCAGTAGGTCGCCGCGCCCGAAGCGCCCAAAATCCCGGCACTCTTGCGTCCCCGAGGCACCATGGATCGCGCATTTTCGACGCTTCTCCGCGAGGCCAGAGAGCTTCTGCCCGAAGCGGTGGAGCTTCGCCGGCGGATTCACCGGACACCCGAGCTCGGTCTTGAGCTCCCCGTCACCCGCGCGTCGATCCTCGAAAGCCTCGAAGGCCTGGACCTCGATCTCGAGACGAGCCCCAAGACGAGCGGCGTCGTGGCGACGCTGCGCGGGAAGGCCCCGGGCAGAACGATTCTCCTGCGCGCGGACATGGATGCCCTCCCGCTCGAAGAGGACACCGGGCTCGAGTTTGCATCGGAGCGAACGGGTGCGATGCACGCGTGCGGGCACGACGCACACATCGCGATGCTGGCGGCCGCGGCGCGTCTGCTGGCCTCACGGCGGGAGGAGTTCGACGGAAGCGTGAAGCTGCTCTTTCAGCCCGGAGAGGAGGGCTTCGGCGGCGCGCGAATCCTGATCGGCGAGGGACTTCTCGAGCATGAGCCGCGCGCTGAGGGAGCCTTTGCGATCCACGTCGATCCCACACTGCCGGCCGGCTGCGTCGCCACCCGTCCGGGACCCATCATGGCCTCCGGGGATCTGCTTTCGATCGACCTCACCGGCAAAGGCGGCCATGCCTCGATGCCCCACCATGCGGTGGATCCGATCCCCGTGGCCTGTGAGATCGTGCTTGCCCTGCAGAGCTTGGTGACGCGGCGGGCCGATGCCTTTGACCCCGTCGTCGTCTCCATCACGCGCGTGCAAGCGGGGAGCACCGACAACGTGATCCCCGCCACCGCGCATCTTCTCGGCACGATCCGCACGGTCTCCGAGCGCGCACGCCGCTCCGTGCATGAGGGCGTGCGTCGGGTCGTTCTCGGCGTCGCCGCGGCGCACGAGGTCGAGGCCAAAATCCAACTGATCGACGGTTACCCCGTTACGGTGAACCACGAAGGATTCGCACGCTTCGCGCAGCAGGTGGCCTCAGAGCTCGCCGGGAGCGGCAGCGTGATCGAGATGAAGACGCCGATCATGGGCGCAGAGGATTTCTCGTACATCCTCCAAGGCGTTCCCGGTGCGATGGTCTTCCTGGGCGTCCGGCCGCAAGCGCGGGAGCCCGCACCTCTGCACTCCAACCGGATGGTGCTCGACGAGAACGCGCTCGCAACCGGCATCGCCCTGCATGCGGCCATGGCGCTTCGCTTCCTGGAGCACGGGATCGACCGGAACCCGTGACCGGTGGCACCTCGGGACGGCTTCTTTCTCCGCCGCGCGCGCGCACGCTCTACGCAATCGCGGACGCGCTCTTGCCGCCCGGCCCCGCAGATGGGAGTCCGGGCGGGGGTGGCGTGGATCTGGCACCGCTCGTGGAGGCTGAGCTCGCGCACGCAGAGCGGGCCCGCGTGTGGGAGATGAGGATCATGCTCATTCTTCTTGAATGGTGGCCGCGGCTTGCGCTGCGCGGACGGCGCGGTTTCTCCTGGCTCTCCCGTGCCGAGCGCCTGCGAGTCCTCGAGAGCTTCCAGCACGGAGCGTTTCGGAGATTCCGGCGCGCCACGGGCCGGCTCCGCGCCCTCGTCCTCGGCGCGGCGAACGAAGCGCTCCGATCCTACTCCTTGCCCGGCGCGTAGTACTCGAAGTCGACCAGATTTTCTTTGAGATACTCCCGCAGCCGGGAAACCAGACGGGCTTCGAGCTGGCGGACGCGCTCGCGCGTCACGTGGAACTCGTCGCCGAGCTCTTGGAGCGTCTTGGGCTCCTCCGCCAGAATGCGCTGCTCGATGATCTGACGATCCCGCGGGTCGGTCAGCGTTTCGGCGAAGGCGTGGACTTTGTCCAAGAAGACGCGCCTCAATTCGGTGTCGGCTACTTGACTCTCCGCATTCTGGCCGCCCGCGGCGAGAAAGTCGCCGAACGAAGCACTTCCCTCTTCGCGGCCGACCGGCGCGTCGATCGAGAGATCGGGCTCCGCGAGACGCTGCTCCATGTCGCGGACCTCAGACTCCGGAACCTCGAGCCGCTCCGCGATC
>DAIOWK010000203.1:0-6779 GCA_036758525.1 Myxococcota bacterium | reverse complement strand
CAAATTGCGCCACCAGCACCGCCTCGACGTCGCCACGTGTGCGCCCGATCCGTTCCTGCTGGCGGATCCATTGCTGGAGCTCCGCAGCCTGGGGACTCGGGCAGTCCGGAAGGGTTCGCCCGGGACAAAACGGGCTCATGAGCTGGTGGGAGAGATCGTAGGCCCAGCCCGGCGGGCTCTCGGCGCCGCACACCGCGGCGAGAAAGAGCGCCCCCCCAAGCAGGCCGGCCGCGAGGCGCGCCATCAGGCCGACGCCCGCCCGGGCGGAGCGGGCGCTGCTTCGGCGGGAGACGCCCGAGGAGGCATTAGATGGCCCAGTCGAGCTGCGCGTGGGGGCCCGGAGACGGAGATTCAGTCGACTCGCATCCCTCGCGGGTCCCCACGAGCTGGGCCGGCGGCTCGATCTGCACCTTCGAGCAGGCGGGCACTGAAGAGGTGAGCCAGACATTGCCTCCGATCACGCTGCCTCTGCCGATCACGGTGTTCCCGCCGAGAATCTTCGCACCGGCATAGATCACCACGTCGTCCTCGATGGTCGGGTGACGCTTTTGCCCGCGGATCGTTCGGCTCTGCACCGCCAGCGCGCCCAGGGTGACCCCCTGATACAACCGGACCCTTTCCCCGATCACGCAAGTCTCGCCGATCACGACTCCGGTGCCGTGGTCGACAAAGAAGCGCCGCCCAATGCGGGCGCCGGGATGAATGTCGATCCCCGTCTTTCCATGCGCATGCTCGGTCATCATGCGCGGCACCAAGGGAACGCCGAGACGCTGAAGCTCGTGGGCGAGGCGATACACCGCAATCGCCTCGAGCCCCGGGTAGGACACCAGGATCTCCGCGTAGCTCGTAGCCGCAGGATCTCCGTCAAACGCAGCCTCCACGTCTTCGGCCAAGAGCTGGCGCACAAAGGGAAGGCGGCCCAAGAAGCGTGCCGTGATCGACTCCGCCGTCTCACCTTCAGGCAGATTCAGGGTGCGCAGAATGCGCTTCAGCCGATCCGCCAAATTCGAGATCTCGGCACGCAAGGCCGAGCGGTCGCGCACGTAGAAGATGATGCTCTTTGCGCGCTCGGTCCACGCGGTGACGTCCGCGCGCTCGGGAAAGCCTTCGGCTAGGGCCTTGCTGAGCGCGTCCGCTCCAGACGCAGAGAGCGCCGCGATCGCCGACTCAAGTGTCTCCTCGGGTCGCTCGGGGTCCATGGGTCCTCCATTCGCTCCCCCAGCACAGCCCGCGCAGGATAGCGCGCGGGCGCCTTGGCCCCACGCAGCTGCGTGATAGCGTGCTGGCGCATGAGGCGCCGGGAATACAGCGCGGGCGGCGTCGTGCTGCGCCGCGTCAAGCGGGGCCTCGAGCTGGTGCTCGCCGAGCGCACGGACCGCAACACGGCCGAGCGTTCGGTGTGTCTGCCAAAGGGGCTCATCGATCCCGGGGAGTCGCCGGAGGAGGCGGCGCTGCGCGAGGTCGCGGAGGAGACCGGGCTTCGCACGAGAATCCTCGAGGCGCTACCGGAGGTGCGATACCACTACGTATCCCCGGCGGACGGCGCCCTTGTGGCAAAGCGCGTGCAGTTCTTCGCCATGGCCTGGGAGGGGGGCGAGCCGCATCCCGCCGACGGCGAGATGGATCGCGTTTGCTGGTGCCCCCTCGAGGAGGCACCTGCGCGGCTTGCCTACGAAGGCGAGCGCCGGACGGTCGAGCAGGTGCTTCGGCGCGCAGTCGCCCTCTCGTCCTTGCTGGCACCGGTTATAATCGACCGGCGACCCTCCCCCTGACGCGATCCGAACGGGCCCCCCTCCACTGCCCGTTCCGCCGCCGGCTTTGCGCCGGCCTGGAGCCGTGTGTCTTCCGTGTTCAGCCATTCCCGCCTCTCGAGCTTCGAGAAGTGTCCGAAGCAGTTCTATTTTCGCTACGTCCTCCGCGTCCCGGCGGAGAGCGAGTCGGTCGAAGCCTTCCTTGGCAAGCGCGTGCATGAGGTCTTGGAGAGGCTCTACCTCGTGGTCCGCGAGGGGCGCGTGCCCTCCCTCGATCAGGTGGTTCGGCGCTTTCAGGCTAACTGGGGCGAGGCCTACGACGCCGAGCGCATCCGGATCGTGAGAAGCGAGCTCGATTCCAGCTTCTACCGTGAGATCGGAGTGCGCTCGCTGCGCAATTTCTACCGGCGCTATTACCCCTTCGACGGCGAGGAGACGCTCGGGATCGAGGAGCGGGTGAGCTTCGCCCTGGACACGGCGGGAACCTACCGGATGCAGGGGGTGATCGATCGCCTCGTGCGGACCCGCGATGGGGCGATCGAGATCCACGACTACAAGACGGGCCAGCGGGTCCCGCCCCAGCGCGCCCTCGACGAGGACCGTCAGCTCGCGCTCTATCAGCTTGGCCTCGCCACGCGTCTCGAGGGCGCCGAAGAAGTCCGTTTGGTTTGGCACTACCTGGCCCTCGACCAAGTGCGGGTCTCGCGCCGCACGACGGAGCAGCTCGAGGCACTGCGAGAGCGGACGATGGGTCTCATCGACTCCATCCAAGGCGAGCAGCGCTTCGCGCCGCGTCCGGGGCCGCTTTGCAGCTGGTGCGAATATCGCGAGCGCTGCCCGGTGTTTGCGCCCGAGCTGCCGGCGGATCTGCCCGCCCCACTCCCCCTGGTCGCCGCACAGGTTCCGCTCGCACCCGCTGCGCCGCCGCCCGCGACGCCGCCGGCGCAGCTGTCGCTGTTCGGGCGCTAGCGCTAGCGTCGACGCCATGGCTCTGCGGGTCGAGCGGATCCCGACGCTGCGTGACAACTACACCTACCTACTCGTGTGTGAGGCGAGCGGAGAGGCCGCGGTGGTCGACGCGCCCGAAGCCGGGCCGGTCACGCGCCGGGTCGAGGCGACGGGGGCGCGCGTGACCAAGGTCCTCTCCACGCACCATCACCCCGATCACAGCGCCGCCAACCCGCAGCTCGCCAAGCAGTGGGGCGTTCCCGTATACGGGCACGCCTCGGACGCGGGACGTTTGCCCGGAATGACCGACGGTCTGGAGGAGGGGGACCGCGTGGCCGTCGGCCGCGAGACGGCCTACGTGCTCCACATTCCCGCGCACACACGCGGCCATATCGCCTATGTCTTCGAGGCGGCCGGGGCGCTCTTCTGCGGAGACACCCTCTTCGCCGCCGGCTGCGGGCGGCTCTTCGAGGGCACACCCGAGATGATGTTTCGCGCTCTCCACGAGAAGCTCGGAGCTTTGCCCAGGGCGATGCGCGTGTACTGCGGACACGAATACACCGAGAGCAATCTGCGCTTTGCGGCACATGTGGAGGCCGGAAATCATGCCGTGCAGGAGAAGCTCGAGCGGGTCCGTGCCATCCGCGCGCGGCGGGCGGCCGATTGGCACGATGCCGGGGAAGAGGAGATGACGGTGCCGTCGACGCTCGACGAAGAGCACGCCACGAACCCCTTCCTACGCGCGCGCGACGCTGCTGAGCTCGGTCGCCTGCGCGCGCAGAAGGATGTGTTCTAGGCCCGGCCTGGGCGTCCGAAGATCCCGCCGAGTTTGTGGAGCACGTCGCGAAATCGATCCTTCACCACGGTCTCAGCCCAGGTGGTTATGCGGTGGATCACCACGAGGGCGTCCCCCTGACCGGGCCAGTGCGAGCGCACGACGTCGGGGTGCACGTCGTGCAATAGCCGCGAGAGCGTGGCGGCGACTACAAACAGGTCGTCGATCAAGCCGATCGGGCCGAGCAGGACCTCAGGAAGCAGGTCGATCGGCGAGAGCACATAGCCCACGCCAAAGAGCGCGAAGGCCTTCGCACGAAGCGGCACGCGATCGTCCCGCAGGAGACGGCTCATCAGCACCACGGTGTCGGGCAGGAGAAGCACGAGGTCGCCAAAGCCCGAGTTGGAGCATCCTCTCGGTGCGACCACTACGGCACGCAAACGGTCATAGAGCCGACGCTCCCGCGGATTGAGCTCGATCACGATGGGATCTTCCTCGCGTCTTGTCTGCGTGTCGGGGCCCCTCACACGACGAGCCCTTCGCCACCGTCGACCTGGATCACGTTTCCCGTCACCCAGCCGCAGCCCGGTGCCGAGAGGGCCACCAGCACCTGCGCGACGTCCTCAGGCGTGGTGAGGCGCCCGCGCGGGTGGCGCGCAAGCGCCATCTCGACCATCTCCTCGCTCCCGGGAATCTTGGCGAGGGCGGGCGTCTGGGTAACACCCGCGCACAGCGCATTCACGGTGATCTCCTCCGGGGCGAGCTCGACCGCGAGCTGGCGCACCAGGGCTTCGAGCGCGGCCTTCGCGGCCCCCACCGGGCCGTAGGAGGGCCACACGCGCTTTGCGCCCTCACTCGTCATCGCAAACACCCTTGCCCCACGCTCAAACAGGCCCGCCGCCACGATGGCTTCCGTCCAGTCGACCAGGCTCGTCGCCATGACGTCCAGAGTCATCGCCATCTGTGCAGGCGAAACCGCCTCCTTCGGGGAGGGGGAAACGAGGGGCCGCAGCGTGCCGAACGCAAGAGAATGGAGTAGCACGCGCACACGGGGGCCCGAGCCCAGGGCCTCCGCCATGGCCGTTACGACGTCGGCCCGCTGCACAGGATCCGCGGCGTTCACGTTGAAGAAGTGAGCCCGCCGGCCGCGGGCTTCGATCTCCTTGGCCACGGCCTCCGCGAGGGGCTGCGTGCTTTTTCGATCGAGGTGGACCCCGATCACGTCCAGTCCCGCCGCCGCAAGGGCACGGGCTGCGGCTGCGCCAAATCCGCTGGAGGCGCCGAGCACCACGCACCAACCCGGCAGCAGCGACATCTCGTTCTCCTTCCTTCTCGCGCAGATCTCGCAAATCTTCCCACGAACCCGCGCTAGCGCCCAGCGGGAGCGCCAGCCGCGCCCCGGCCGAAGTCCAGCGCACCTACCAGGGGGCGGCCGTCGGGCACCTTGCTCTTTTCTGCGGCCGGCTCCTCGAGAGAAAGCTCGAGAAGCGCCGCCACCGTCGGTGCGACGTCGATCTCCCGCATCCGAGGGATCCGCACGCCGGGCCGCACGCCCGCCCCGAACGCGACGAAGCCAGGCGCCATCACGACCTGGTGAGGAAAGTAGCCAGCACCTCCGCGCTGCGCCGCGGCGTGGAGGATCGGCCCCGAGGCCGCCACCCCGAACTCGTAACCGAGTGTGGCCTCGAGCCCGAACCATGCCTCCGGGTCCGCGCCGCTTCGCAGCATCTCATCGGCGCTCACGATGCGAAACGCGCCGGTCTGGGCGGCCGCGTCGCGCAGGGCCTTGCGCGCCAGCACGGCATCCTCCTCCTTCCGCGCGTAGACGAACGCGGCTCCGCCGCTCGGTCGGACGTACGCGGACCAGCGGGTAGCGAGCAGCGGATCCGTCGGGTTCGGGACGAGAAGCCCGGCCTCGGCGAGTGCGACATTGGGCTCGAGCACGCTGTGCAAGTCCACGACTCCGTGATCTCCCACCACGAAGATCGCCGCGGAGTGGCCCACGGCGGACGCTTCGACGCATCCCACGAGACGACGCAGCTCGGCGTCGGTCGCGGCGAAGGCCTCGCGCGCCTGCGGGGCGGCGGGACCCTCGTCGCGGACCGCGGGCCAGGTCTGCGAAAGGCGCACGAGAAGCAGGTTGGGCGGTGCGCCCGAGCTCAGCACTTGGCATGCAAGACCCACCAGCACTTGATCGCGCTCCGCGCTGGCGGAGGCGACCGCGCGGTTCGAAGCGCCGAGACGGTGCGCAAACTCGAGCAGGCCGGGCGTCGTGGAGGCGTCGAGCAGTGAGGGCCAGCCGGCCACGGCCGTCGGGAACTCCTCCGGCACGAAGTAGTCCACCGGAAGGCCGAAGCTCCCCGGCCAGCCGAGCGCCGCAGTCCGCAGACCCCGGCTTTTGGCGGCGCTCAAAAGCGTCGCCCCGTGCGGTGCGATCGCGTCCAAAGGCGTGGGCAGCGTCGCCCCCTCGGCGTGCTGCACGAGTTCTCCCGTGACACCGTGGTGCGAGGGAAGACGCCCCGTGAGAAGGCTCGCGTGCGCGGGCAGCGTCGCCGCGGGTGCTACGGACTCGACGCGCAAGGCCAACGCCCCGTCGGCTGCGCGCTCCGCGAGGAAGGGCATGGGCGCGCGTTGTCCCGCGCTTTCCAGGTAGCCACGAGGTGTCAGGGCGGCGATGCTTACCAACACGACGAGTTGCGGCGGACCGCTGCGCGCTTGGGCCTCCGCGTGCTGCGGACGTTCGTTGTGCGTCACGGCGACCGGGCCGCCGGGCGTCATGCGCTGGGTCACGCACCCCGCGAACGCTGCAACGCCGAGTGCCGCCGCGGCCAAAAGGCCGCCCCGAGACGTCATGCCGCCTCGTGCCGAAAGGAGGAGAAGACGCTCGCGATCCTCAATGGAACACGCCCTTGCGTTCACGCTGCCCGCGCTCGAGCAGATCGGAAATCGCGCGCTTGACCTCGTCCACTTTTTCCTCGATCGACGCGTCTTCGTCCGCCGGCGTCCCTTCGAAGCGCATGGGCTCACCGAAGTAGAGATGGTATTTCACGGGCAGCGGCAAGATGCCAAGCGGGCCGAGCCACGGGAAACCGAGCGTCAGCGGGAAAGCGGGCATCCCGAGCAGGCGACCCAAGGTCGGCAGGTTCGTGAGACCCGGCTGCTGCTCCTCAGAGCCCACGATCCCCACCGGCACGATCGGTGTGTCGGTCTCGAGCGCGAGACGCATGAAGCCAAGGCCCATGCGCTGCAAGCGATAGCGCTCGGAGAAAGGTTTATTCATCCCGCGCACACCTTCGGGGAAGACC
>DAIOWK010000202.1:0-6808 GCA_036758525.1 Myxococcota bacterium | reverse complement strand
CTACGCATCGACGACTTTGACGCGGGAGGACGCGGCCTCCGAAGGCCGCGAGCAGGAATCTCTGCTCTTTGCAGACTGTCTCCTTCACGGCTCGAGCCTGACAGCCAAGTACCTCTTCGACATGCTCCAGGCGTTCGATGTGCTCGGGAGCGACGAGCGCGTGGATCCAGGACGCCTGGGGGTGGTCGGTCACTCTCTCGGCGGCCAAACCGCATTGTGGCATGCCTTCTACGACGAACGCGTGCGCGTGGCCTTCGCATCCTGCGGTTTCAGCACGCTCGCCACCGTACAGAAGCACCGGATCCCGCACAATTTCGCGTCGTACCTTCCCCGGCTCCTGGAGGTAGGCGACCTTGACGACGTCGTGGCTTCCATCGCACCACGCGCATTCGGGATGAGCCATGGCGCGAAGGATCCCCTATTTCCAATGGACGGAGTTCGTCGCATCCAATCGCGTGCGCGGGAAGTCTTTCCCGATTCCAACTTTATGAGCATCGTGTTTCGGGGGGCGCATTGTTTCCCGGATGTGGTGAAGCGCCGTGCCTACGCGTTCTTGAGTCGACACCTGGACGCATAGCGCCGGTCCTATCGTTCGCCCGGCCTCATTCTCGTGGGAAGATCGCGTACAAAGGCCAGATACTCGTGTAGTAAGGTCTCACGCCCGACACCTCGTGCAATCACGCAGGGTGGTGCTTCGAACTCGCGGGAAGGGTGCGTGACGTCCTCCTCGCAAATCACTTCCAAGACTCCCTGGCCCGCCCGCGGGCCCACGTGCTCGAGGGCAGCCGCAAATCGCATTGCGCGCCCCCGCGGATCTTCGACCCGAACACCGAGCGTGTCCTCGCCCGTCCGCAAACAGATGAGCGGAGCTTCGAGCCCATTCGGATACACGAGGATCTCACCCAGGGGGCCGATCGGGCGCAAGCCCGATTCTTCGATCCAGGCGAGTGGTGCCGGAAGCCCGCGCAGCGAGAGCTTTGTCCATCGAATCGTGTCGGGAGCTTTCGCACGCAAGCGGACGCGAATTCGCCCTGGACCCTCTGGCCGGACACGGAGCAAGACTGCTCCTGACGCGTTTTCGTGCTGGCGCGCGCAGGTGAGCCCCGCGCTCCGCACGACGAAGGCCTGGCCCTCGGATCGCGCGCTCGTTTGAGCCGGATCGAGATTGTAGATCTCTTGGGTGGTGGCCACCTCCACGGAAAGTGCGATGCCGTGCGCATCGAAAATGGGATCATGCATATCAAAGCTTGAGAAATCGTTCGGTCTCGAGTACGACCTCACGGTCGCTGTTTCCTTGCGCAGCGTCAGTCGGGCCTTGCGCCTGGATCCTTCTCGTGTGCCAGGTTGGATGAATGTCTCGAGAGCGTGTGAGCTCCTTGCGCCGTGAGGTCGGGGAGCGGGTCGCCGCGTGTCGCTTCGGAATTCGCCACCACCGACCCGAGAAAGATCTCCGCCGCCCGCTGCATACGCTCCCGCAGTGATTCCGACGTGTTCTCGTAGAGCCAGTGGAGGATGGTCCCGCTGGCCAGACTCTCCACAGCGCAGGCCAGATCTTCCGTCCTAAAGTCGCGACAGATCTCGCCGCGCCTCTGCCCGCGAACGAGCAGCTGCTCGAGTCGTCTGAGCGCCACCTCGCGCATGCGCTGTGCGGCGCCGCTCTCATCGAGCCCAACCTGGATTTTCGCGATCTCTCGGAAGATGCCCCGGCAGAAGCCGTAGGACTGCTCGATCCCGGATCCGATGTGGTTGAAGAGGGCTCGCAGGAGCGTGGACGTTGGAGTCGAGGAGTCCGCGAGGGTGCGCTCGAGCATCCGCTGGTAGGAGGCGAAGACGTCCTCGGTGATCGTCTCGAGGAGCGCATGCTTTGAGGCGAAGTGGTTGAATACCGTAGCGCGGGCGACGCCGGCGAGTTGCGCAACCTCTGCCATCGTGACCTGATCGAGGCCCCGGCTCGCGAAGAGGGAGCGCGCCGCAGCGAGGATTCGCGCCCGTTGGTCGATCCGGTTCTGTTCGCGCTTCGAAGGCACTGGGGCGAAGCATAATTTGAAAATTGGACTTGAGTCCAGAGAAATTAGAAGGACCCGGGGTGTCGGGTCGCCTCTCGCAGGTCGGCGGGCCTCGCGTCGGAGGGCGGAGCCGACGACTCCCTGCGTCCCCAGGGCAAGGACTAGAACAGGTTTCAATTCCGCAGTACGGTCCTCACCAGCGTCGACCCCCGGCCGTATGGCCCTTCGCGAGGACCCCAAGATGCGCACTCCGCTTTGCGAGCAACTCGGCATCGAGTTTCCGATCTTCGCTTTCACCCACTGCCGTGACGTCGTGGCGGCAGTCAGCAAGGCCGGCGGCTTCGGTGTGCTCGGTGCGGTCGGCTTCAATGCCGACCAGCTCGAGATTGAGCTCAAATGGATCGACGAGCACGTGGGCGACAAGTCTTACGGCGTGGACGTCGTGATCCCTGGAAAATACGAGGGGAAGGGCGAGTCGCTCGATGCCGCGGCGCTCGAAGCGAAGCTGCGCGAGCTGATCCCCCAGCAGCACCGCGAGTTCGCCAAGCGGCTGCTTGCCGAGCACGGCGTGCCCGAGCTGCCTGCCGGTGAGAAGGCGCGCGAGCTCCTCGGCTGGACGGCGACCACAGCGGGACCCCAGGTCGAAACCATTTTGAAGCATCCGAAGGTACGGGTTGTGGCCAATGCTCTTGGTACGCCACCGGCGGAGGTGATCCAGGAGATCCAGGAATCCGGCCGGCTGGTGGGCGCTCTTTGCGGCAGCGTAAAGCATGCACTCGCCCACAAGGCCGCGGGAGTGGACTTCGTCATTGCGCAGGGCACCGAGGGTGGGGGTCACACCGGAGACATCGGGAGCCTCGTACTGTGGCCGCAGGTGATCGATGCGGTGGCACCGCTGCCGGTGCTTGCGGCAGGCGGTATCGGGGACGGCCGCCAAATGGCAGCGGCGCTCATGCTAGGAGCGCAGGGCGTGTGGACGGGCTCCATCTGGCTCACGGTCGAGGAGGCAGAGGCGCCGCCCGCGCAACAAGAATCGCTTCTGCGGGCGAGCAGCCAGGACACGGTGCGCTCGCGCTCCTACACCGGGAAGCCCTGCCGCATGCTGCGCAACGATTGGACCGAGGCGTGGGAGAAGGCCGAGAATCCGAAGCCGCTCGGGATGCCCCTGCAGTTCATGGTGACCGCAGATGCCGTGGCACGCACCCACCGCTACGCCGGAAAAGCGCAGGCGGTGGCCTTCAATCCGGTAGGACAAGTCGTCGGCCTCATGAATGAGGTGAAGTCCTCGCGCGAGCTGATCGTCGAGCTCGTGGAGGAGTACCTCGACGCGGTCGAGCGCTTCCGGCAGATCCAGCCCGCTGACGGGGAGGCGTAATCCGAACGGCGCTGGCCGGCGGAGATCCGAGCGGAAGTTCCTTGCCCGAGCGTGCGGCAATGCCGATCCCGCCTCCCCATGCTCGTGCAGCTCCGGCCTTAAGTTCCGGCCCTCCGTTGCTTTCTGCTCGTCCTTCGCGTGCTCCTCCAGGAGGTCGTCTTTCGGAATGCAGAGACCGGGCCGTCGCAAGAATCTCGGGCGTTGAAGAATCCTGACCCACGAAGACGAAACCAAATGAATTTGTGGCTTGACGGCCGGGAGGCTTCCCGCGTATTGGAGCCTCATGAATGACGCCGATCGCACACGCTCTTTGTTGACCAAGATGACGACGCGGGGGATCTCGCGTCGAACCGTGCTGCAGGGTGCTGGAGCGCTCTGGCTAGGGCTTACCCTGGGAGGCTACAGCGAGGTCGGGGCGAGCTTGCGACCCCGTCGCCAGCCGGGATCGCTCCCGTATCCGAATCTGCCCGAGGGGACCGATACCCTTCCCGAGATCGAGCATGTCATCACGCTCATGATGGAGAACCACTCCTACGACAGCTATCTCGGCGTGCTGGACCGGGGCGACGGTTTTCCCATGCGACATGAGAGGATCAAAGCCGCGAATCCCGACGGCAACGGCAACTTGATCCACGCCTTCCACATGCCCAACGCCTGCCAGCTGGACGGGCACCCCGGTCAAGACTGGAACGCCAGCCATCTCTCCTATGACGGCGGGCGCAACGACGGTTTCGTCCTTGCAAGCGGCCCGGTCGCGATGGGCTACTGGACGGGCGAGGATCTCCCCTTCTACTACGGCCTCGCGCGCACCTTTCCCCTGGCAGACCGATGGTTCTGCTCGACGCTGTGTCAGACCTATCCCAATCGCAGGTTTTTCATGGCGGCCACCGCTGCCGGTATTGTGAGCACAAGCGACGCTGCGCTGACTGCTCCGCCGCCGCCCAACGGGAACATCATGGAGCGGCTCGACGCGCACGGCATCTCATGGCGGAACTACTACTCCTCGATCCCTTCCACTTTTATTCTTATCGATTACGCGGCCGCGCACGCGGGTAACATCAGCCCCATCGCACAGTTCTTTACGGACGCGGCCGCCGGAACGCTCCCGTTCTTCTCGATCGTCGACCCCGATTTTGGCACGCAATCCGAGGAGGATCCCCAGGATGTCCAAGTCGGGGAAGCTTTTGCGGCGAGCGTGATCAACGCTGTGATGAGCAGCCCGGCGTGGCCCCGCACCCTTCTCGTCTGGCTCTACGACGAGCACGGTGGATACTTCGATCACGTGCCCCCGCCTCGCGCGGTGAAGCCCGACGACATCCCGCCGGATATCCAAGTCCCCCCCGACTTGCCGGGCGGCTACGACCGTTATGGATTCCGCGTGCCGGCTGTGGTTGTCTCGCCGTACGCTCGGCGTGACTATGTCTCCCACGAAGTGCGGGATCACACCGCGATCCTGAAGTTCATCGAGACCAAGTGGAATCTGCCGGCGCTGACGTTCCGCGACGCCAACGCCGATGACCTTCTTGACTTTCTCGACTTCCGTCGGCCGGCCTTCCTTGAACCCCCGACGCTGCCTCTGCCGGGGCTCACCACGAACCCGTCGAATTGCACGCCGGGGAACGCCGGGACGATTCCGCCACCGGGTGCGGTGACGCCTGAGGACGACCACGACCGTGACGGTCGCTCGGGAGAACCCTCAAACCAATCCGACTAAACCGGGCAGCGAAGCGTACGGCGAGGCGCGGCGCACAGGTCCTCCTCGTCGAAGGATCGCGCAACCCACCTCTCTCCCATTGCCTGTGCTACGCCGAGGGAACAGACCTCGTGGGCACAAGGCGTGGGATCTGGGGTAGCCAGGCCGCAGGCTGTTGGTCGAGCAGCGTCTTCGCATCCCAGTAGTCACGCCAGAGTGTGAGCTTTGCGCCTCGGAACTTGAAGACCGCCGCAACGCGAAGCTTCGCGCGCTCCCCGGTTGCGTGATGCCAGACCTCCGTGCGCTCTACGAGCACGGTGTCATGGTCTTCGATCAACTCGTGAATTTCCGTCGGAAGGCGCTCAAGCCCCGCAAATCCGAGCTCCAGTTTGGCGCGGATCGCGCTGGGCCCGACGACGGTCGCTTCGGGATAAGGCACATCCTCGTAGATGCAGTCATCGGCGCAAAGCTCCGCTACAGCGCCAAGGTCGAGGCGTTCGAGCGCTTTAAAGAGCTGGTCCAAGAGCTCGGCATTGCGACCCAACAGAATTCCTCCTCGCATCGGTGTACAGCGGAAGGCGTGGTGCTCGGTTGCTTCACAACCTCCGGGCCGAGAGCTTACACCTGCCGGCGCAGGGGGAGGAGCGCAGCGAGCAGGATCCCGAAAGGAAGCCACGGACCGCGGTTTTAGAAGGCTGTCCGCGACCAAGCCGGGAAGGATTCGCCGTCCCTTGCGGCTCCTGACGGAAGCCCTATTTCGAGGAAGGCGACCCGGGCCCCAACGGACTGGTCTCGGGTCGCTGGAGCATGCGGCCGAAGATCTCGTCCGGCGACTCGGCGAGGCTCGGTGCAAAGTCTCTCGCCTTCAGGTTCCGCGCGAGCCCCTCGCACACCGACTCCGGGTTCTCGACTCCGCGGCGACACAGGTGAGCCGCGAGGAGCCGATCGATCACCATCTGCATCTGCTTCACGTTCAACGTCTTTGAATCGAAGACGGCCTGCTTCAGCAGAACGCGCAGCGTCCCCCGTGCCTCCATCCGGTCGAGATTCGTAGTCCGTTCGAGCTCCTCGGCCACGAAGTCGAACACCGCGGAGTCCGCCATTAGGGATGCGCCTCCCCGGCGGGGGATCGAGTCGAAAGCCAGCGCGCGTAGGACTTCGGGGGCAGGAAGGCGAGGAACAGAGTCACCGCCGAGACCATCCCACAGGACGAGAGTGCGACCTTCACCCCGGCGCCGATATGCTCTCCGGGCCGCAGTGCCAAGACGGCAGCGTAGATTCCCAGGAATCCAAGAGCGGCTGCCGAAAGCGCGATGCCCCAGCACAGGAAGCTCGCACTGACGACCGCATCGGCAAGGCCAATCTTGACACGCTGGCGTGTTACTCGCCAATAGCCAAGGGACTCCGCAGCTCCCCAAGCGAGGCAGGCGACCTTGAGCCAGATATCGAGATGGAGGTGCCAGAGAGGCTGGCCCGGCCCGACGCGAACCTGTGGTCCATGCTCGAGGACTATGTCCGCCGCGGTGGCGGCCTGGGCGTCATTCACGGCGGCAAGGAAATGGATGTTAAGAGCTATAACGTGGGGCCGGCCCAACGCGTGTTGCCGGGACAATTTGGAGGGGTGATGTCCCACAAAGAACCCGGCGCCGCCTGGGATCTGGACAGGCCGGGCGTGTTCCAGCATCCTCTCATGAAGCCGTTCCGCGCCTGGCAACAGAGCCGGGTGGACTTCAT
>DAIOWK010000201.1:0-6817 GCA_036758525.1 Myxococcota bacterium | reverse complement strand
GGCCTGTGGTGAGTCGGCGCCAGCGAGATCGTGTGGAGGGCTACCTCGAAGCGGGGAAGCAGGCCGGCGCGAAGCCCGTGTGCGGGGGCGGTCGCCCGTCTCACCTCGAGAAGGGGTGGTTCATCGAACCCACCGTTTTCGCCCAAGCCGATAACCGCATGAAGATCGCCCGCGAGGAGATCTTCGGCCCCGTTCTCGTCGTCATTCCCTACGAAAGCGAGGAGCAGGCCGTCGCGATCGCAAACGACTCACCCTACGGATTGTGCGGATCGGTCTGGACGAAAGACGTGGAGCACGCCGCTACCCTGGCACGCCAGGTGCGAACTGGCTGCATGACGGTGAACTCCTCCATGATCCTCGACTTTCGAGCACCCTTCGGTGGGTTCAAGCAGTCGGGAATCGGGCGCGAGCTCGGACCGGAGGGCATCGATCCCTACGTGGAGTACCAGTCCATTATCCTTCCGAAGTAGGCCTCTCGGAAGGCCGCAAAACCTGCGGCTTGAAAACTTGGCCCGAGCGCAGCTCTGCGCCGGGTTCGCCTTACGAGCCCCCGAAGATGGGGCCGCGGTGGAGCTCGGGCAGGACAGGCGTGAGCTTAAACTGGAGACTCATGCGCTGGCCGAAGTTGTTGGGCCGGATCACCATGTATTCGAACTCGACCCCGAGCTTGAAGGTGATGCTCTCTCCGAGCTTTAGGACTTTACCCACACCGAACCCCACCGGGAGAGTCAGTTGCTGGCTCTTCGCATCCTTCCAGTTCACCATGATGGTCGGCGACATGCCGATACTCCACCCCTCCGGCAAGAAGTACGTCAAGAAGTACTGAGCGTTGAACTTGCTGACGTCGTCGCGAAACACCGAACCCGCAAAGGACCACCACTGCTGCGCGAAGACCGCGGCAAGGAAGCGGGCTGAGCGATACCCCACCACCGCCGCCGGTCCGACCTCCCACTTCCCGTCGCCGAGCTGATCGCTCGTCGCGGTGGGAAGGACGAAGGTGGGGCCCGTCCCGAAGATCAAGTGCTCGGCCGAAGGTACGAGGACCACCGGAATCTGGAGGTCGCCGACTCCGATCGAGCGATCGATCTCCATCTCCGCACTGTTGTTGAAGGGCTTGGAGTCGAGGAGGTTGATCTTCGGCCTCGTCATGAGCCACAGCCAGTCGGTGAGCTGGAGAGGGAGGAGAGGCTCGGCCTCGATCGTCTGCTCGACGCGCTGCGTACGGTACTCCACGATCGAGAGCCAGTACGTGGTAGTCCGAAGATTGAAGTTCGGGGTCGTGCTGATCGGGTTCGTGAGCTCTCGGTCGATCGCCGTGAGTGGGTCGTCTCCCGTATCGGCCGCTGCGCCCGCGCTGGGTATCCCGTTCTGGGGATCTGCGCTTTGGCCTTGCGCGGACGAAACCGCGAGGAGGACGACGAGCGCGCAAAGCCCGGCGAACGATCTTCGGTCGATTTTGCAACGCAGAGCAGGCGTGAGCACAGGCCCGCCGAGAGTTCTGCTCCCTCGAGTCTCGAGGTCACTCGGAGCGTTCGCTGGAGAAGGCTGATCTCCAATCACGCGGCATCCCCCCCTCGGGCAGTCGTCTCCGTCATGCGATCACGTCTCCACGATTTATTATGCATGGCTCGCTCGCGTGTGGCTCAAAGATTCGGGGTCCTGCGCGCGGCGGCGCGGGCATCGTCAGCTCACGGGGCGCTACCGACACAGAGATTGGGATCTCGGGCCGGGGCTAGTGTGAAAACTTGTGCGTGGGTTTCTCTGTCTCGAGGCCGGAATGCGATGGCTCCAAAAGACCCCCATCGCTGGATCGAGGGCGGGCTTCCCTCTCGTGACGCAACGCGGAGACTTCGGAGAGCTCAGGGGATCGGCGCCTCAGCTTGAAGGAGGCGGGAAGCGGAGCGGCCCGACGCAGCTCAGAAGCCCAGGTGCGGAGCGCTTGTTCGTCCTGGTCCCACACGAGAAAGCCCGGGCCCTTGGCGCGAAAGCCGAGCGGCTTGGGCGGGCCTTCGGCGGGTTGGCCTTGCATGGGCGAACAGTCGGCCGCCCCGGTGGCGAACCCATGAGGTGCGCACGGCGTTTGCGTCACGTCTGCGGTTCGTTCTCGAACAAGAAGCGCGAGACGAGGTCCGCTACGCCGTCCATCGCCGCATCGGCGTCGACCTCCGCGTCCCCGAGCGTGAGCCGAACCGTCGTCCACTGGACGGCGGCGTGGATCAGGAAGGCGGCGGTTGCGGGATCGGCAACGCGCACCCGACCCTCCACAAGAAGCCTCGTGAGGAGGATCTCGAGGGCACGACGGACGCGGGTATCGATTCGCAGGAGCACTGCCCGAAAGTCCGGGTCCTTGAAGAAGCGCTCCCAGAGAATGCGCTGCACACCGGGTCGGATGGTCTGGGCGTGGACGATCCGGTGGACCAAGCCCCTTACCGACTGGCGCAGGTCCGGCCCTTGCCATTTCTCCGGCTCGAGCTCGCGGACCACGAGATCTGCAATCTCCTCCACCGTACCGTGGAGGAGCTCGAGAAGGATGGTGCGCTTGTCGCGGAAGTAGCCGTAGAGGCTCCCCACCCCAAGGCCTGCCCGTCGGGCAATCTGCGTCGTGGTGGTCTCGTCGAAACCCGTCTCCTCGAAGCAGGCCACCGCGGCCTCAAGGATCCGCTCCCGTGTGCGGCGGCTTCTCGCCTGCTGGGGAGTCCGGGGAACGCGGCTCGGCCGGGGCTTCGGGAGAGACATCCTCCCCATTCTATATGGAGTGGCCGTAAGAAATAAGTTGAATCTGATGTCGGATTCTGATTAACTTCGCAACTCGTTGTTCTGCCGTTACTTTCTCTGCCCCAAGGGGAAGTCCCTCGTACCCGGGTAGACCCAGGAGACTTCATGCCGCCGATTTCCGCGTCCGCCCCTGCCGAGAGTGGATCCATCGACTCGGAGCTCGAGTCCATTCTGACCTCTTTTGACACGAGCTATGTCTGGAACTACGGCTGCGTGAAGGAGGGCCTGCGGGATCTCTACGAGAAGGCCAAGCGTGAGCAGTGGAACGCGACCCAGCAGCTCGCCTGGTCCACCCCCGTCGATCCCGAGAGCGAGATTGTTCCCCAGTCCTTCAATCCTCTCGCCGAGTGGGCGCCCTTCCGCAAGCTCAGTCCGAAGCAGGTCCGGCACTTCCAGCACGCTCAGCTCTCCTGGTCGCTTTCCCAGTTCATGCACGGCGAGCAAGGAGCCCTGATTACCGCGTCTCAGCTCGTAGGCGCCGTGCCCTGGATCGACGCCAAGTACTACGCCGCGAGCCAAACCATGGACGAGGCGCGACACGTGGAGGTGTTTAGCCGCTACCTCCGCGAAAAGCTGGAATGGGAGTGGCCGATCAACGAGAGCCTGAAGAAGCTCCTGGACATGATCCTCAAAGACTCGCGCTGGGATTTTAAGTATCTCGGGATGCAGATCCTGGTCGAGGGACTCGCCATGGCAGCCTTCGGCAATCTGTACCAGATGGCCCGCGAGCCGCTGCTCAAGGAGCTCATCCGCTACGTGATGCGAGACGAGTCGCGTCATGTGGCCTTCGGCGTACTCTCGCTTCGCGACTACTACGTCGACATGCCGGAAAACGAGCGGCGCGACCGCGAGGAGTTCACGATCGAGGCCTGCGAGCTGATGCGAGATCGGCTGATCGGGGAGGACGTGCTTCGCACCTTCGGTTTTGATGCCAAGGCCGGCCGCGACTTGATCCTGGCATCGCCGGTCATGCAGCTCTTCCGTCAGCTGCTTTTCATGCGGGTCGTGCCCAACATTCGGCGCCTCGGGCTGCTCACACCCCGTGTGCGCGCGGCCTTCGAGTCGCTCGGTATCCTTCAGTTCGAGAACTTCGATAGCGAGGCCGCGGATCGCCAGCTCGGCTTCGCCTGAGCGAGAGCAGGAGCGCGAGCGGGCCCTAGCTTCTCTGCTTCACGCTGAGGACGGGACAGGGCGCGCGCTGCACCACCCGTTCGGCGATGCTGCCCAACAGAAGGTGCTTGAGACCCGAGAAACCACGGGTTCCGATCACGATCAGATCAGCCCTGCTTGCCACGGCCTCTTCTTCGATCACGGTGGCGGGATAGCCCTCGCGCACCACGCATTCGGCCTCGATGCCCTGCGCCCGGAGGGGCCCTGCGTAGCGCTCAAGCGAGGCCGCGGCCTCGTTTTTCACGTTCGCCCAGAAATCCGGCGGAAGGTACGCGGCCTCGAGTTGCTGGAACTCGACCGGAAGATGATAGGCATGGAGAAGAATCAGCCGGCTCCCGTGCTCCTTGGCAAGGTGCGCGGCCCATTCCATGACCGCCGCTGTATTGGGCGAAAAATCGATCGGAACGAGAATGCGTCGGATCTCGATCACCCCCAGAGCCTGCCCCGGGCATCGCCCGGAGTCCAGCGTACCGCTGCCAATTCTCTAGACTCCGCGCTTCGTTGACGGAGCCCGGGCCCAGGCCTACCGTCGCGGCCCACACGTTTTGGGGCCGTAGCTCAACTGGGAGAGCGCTGCGTTCGCAACGCAGAGGTTGGCGGTTCGATCCCGCTCGGCTCCACCACCCGGATTTTGCGATGACGGGCTGCCCGCCCCTTGGGGCGGCCCGTCGCGACATGGCCCCGCGCGAACGAGAAGTCGAAGGTACGCTTCGCGACGGGATGTCGAGGATGGCAGAGGGGCACGAGGAGGAGGTTGAGACTCATGGCTCACGGCATCCCGGAGCTCGTTGAACGCCAGGTGCGATTCTGGCGAGTACAGGGCGCATCGTCTCGAACGGCGCCGCCGAATCCCTGCGTCGCGCTCTCGCGCCTTCCCCATTCCGGTGCCGCCGAGATCGGTCATGCGCTCGCCGAGCGGCTCGGCTACGGCTTCTTCGGAATCGAGATCGTGGACCAGATCGCCCGAGAGCAAGGGGTCGCCCGACAGCTGGTCGAGGGCCTGGATGAGCACGTGCGGAACGTGATCGAGCGCTACGCCGTCGACGCGTTGCGGGGCCGCATGGTGACTGAAGCCGAATACCTGAGCTCGCTGGTGCGCGTCATCGCGACCCTCGGCGAGCGGGGGGGCGCCGTCATCCTGGGCCGGGGAGCAAGCTTCATCTTGCCGCCGTCGCGGGCGCTCCGGGTCTTCTTGCTAGCACCCCGCGAGGTGCGCGCGGCTCGGCTTGCCCGGGTGCGAGGGAAGACGGAGGAGGAAGCGCGTCGATTGCTCGAGGCAGAGGATGCCGATCGGATCGCGTTCCTGCGTCACCACTTCGAACGCAACCCGGACGACGCGGTCTTCTACGACCTCTCGATCAACACGGGGAGTTTCTCGCCGGCGCAGGCGGTGGAACTGATCGTCGAAGCCCTCGCGCGGCGCTTCCCTGGTTGCGCCGCCGCTGCCTCGCGGAGCGCTTCCACGAGTACGGGAAGCGCGGCGCGGACGGAGTAGTGGGCCTCGGCGCGAGTGCGCCCGGCCTCCCCCATGCGTTGGCGCAGATCGGGGTCTGCAAGGAGCGCGGAAAGGCGTTCGTACCACTCGATGGGCGAGCTTGCGAGGTAACCGCACACCCCGTCGCGAACCACCTCGGCATTGACTCCCACCGGACTTGCGACGACGGGGATTCCGCACGCCATATATTGAATGGCTTTGAGCGCGCACTTCCCAGCGGCAAAGGCATCGTCGCGCAAGGGCATGATGCCGATATCGAACTCCATGAGGTCGTCCACCTCCTCCGCGATGCTGCCGTAGTGCTTCCAAGGTCGACAGCGAACCTCGACCCCCGGGCAGTCGAAGCGCCTCGGGCCGAGGAGCAAGAGGCGCATGGGAATGCGCTCGGCAAGCTTTTTCAGGACCGGTCGCAAGGACTCTAGGTAGACCACGTTCGGTGGGGCGCCGATCCAGCCGATGGTGAGTGGCCCGGTTCGGCGTACCGGACGGACCCGGTAGCTCCTGGTCTCGACCACTGTCGGAAGCAGGCGAACGCGTTCGCAGTGAGTGCGAGCATAGGCTGCGAGGTTTGGGCTCCCAGCAAGCACGCTGTGGCAGCGCGTGAGGAGCGCGGGTAGCGCTCGGTCCCGGCGTGTGAGCGCATCCGCAAGGATCCGAAGCCGTCGCCCCGTGCCGTAGGCCAGGTCGGGCCTTAGGTAGATCGCGTCGTCGAAGTCAAACACGGGGCGAAGACCGAAATGGGAAACGAGGCGCTGCATCCCGAGCGGGAAGGTCTCCTTCTGGAGCAAGAGAAGGTCGTAGCGCCGCGCGTCCCAGAGATCCCGCAGCCGGCGGAGGCATACGCGGCTGAACTGAAGCGCGGCCCAAGCGGCCCGAATAGAACTCGGAAACGAACGGACCCCGTAGCCAAGCTCGAGATAGCGTCGACTGGCCCTGGACCGGATCTCGACCTCGATTCCGCTCGCCCGGAGGGGCTCCAGCCACTGGTGGATCCTGAATCGGCTGCTGGGCTCGGAATCGGGGCCCACCGTGAGACAGAGAACGCGCATCGATCCTCGAAGGCGCCGTGCGGCGCGCCTTTTGGTGCGATCGGTGTTCTCCCGGCGGTGCTTGAGCCGGACCCTCCCCCGGGCCGGTGGATCGGCTGTCGGGGGAGGAGTAGGATCGCTGGTCGAGGGAATGCGATGACGGAGACCAGGGCGCCCGGCGGCTCCATCGGCTACGCCGATCAACACCGCTTCGGACGGGTGATGCGCATCCCGACTCCCACCCCCTTCCCGGTGGGGGACATCAACTCCTATCTGATTGAGGACTCGACCCGCCGCGGTGAGCTCACCCTGATCGACACCGGGGTGAAATCGCCGGCCGCCTTCGACG